>NZ_CATKPV010000063.1:0-55323 GCF_949768135.1 Bacillus sp. IT-79MI2
TTTTTATCATGCACATCTTTCAAATTATAAGTGATTCCCGTTCTGTCAAATCTCTTTAAACGAGCCATCTGTTTAATGATATTGCTGAACACATTAGCTTTACCAAAAATCTCTTCGGCTTCTTGAAGGATATCCTTGTCAATTTCATTACCGTTTTGCATCAGTACAGGTAATGCTCCAATAATTTCTAATGGCAAATTGTAGTCATCCGCTAACGAAAATACATGTTCAATGTATTTTTGAGCACCTTTTAGTGATCTTTCTTGTGTTTGTAAAATGACCATAACATAGTCACTAGCGACTAATGCGCTGTCTGCAAATTTATTTAATTGTGGTGGTACATCAATAAAAATGTAATCATAATTTTCTTTGATTGTACTTAACTGTTTTGCGAAATAAGTATCTTGTGAGAAGTCATCCTCAAAATTTCTGAATAGGAACTTCTCATATGTTTGTAAATCCTCGTAAGATGGAAGCAAGTCTAAGTTAGGCAGTACATTAATCAACGCACTTTGTAAGTTCGCATCTATAAGAGCCATAGCTAATGTTCTTTTGAATTCCGGTTCGATTGAATGGACTTTTTTCATTGTATTGAATAGTAAATCAGTCGCATTTGCTTGTGGATCTAAATCTACTAATAAAGTTTTCTTTCCTTGTTTCGCGAATGTATAAGCTAACATTACAGCATTGGTAGTCTTGCCGACCCCACCTTTGAAGTTCCCAGTTGTGATAACCTTGCACATTTTCCGTCACCTCGTAAAAAAAAGTTTTTTTATACTTTTATAAATTTATAATTTGATTTTATACCACAACAAACCGACGGTAAAGTATAATTTTATACTTTTATACTTTTATAAAAAGTTTACTATTAATCTATAAATAGATGATGTTTTTAAAAACCGATTTTGAAAAGGTTATATTATCAGGCTTTATTAGCGTGTTTTTTATAAAAATATAAATTTATACTTTTATAAAAGTATAAATTTATAAAAAATATATCATTCTGTTTTTGAAAAACTAGATTTTTATAAAAGTATAAAATTATAAAAGTATAAAAATGAAATTTCATTTTTAAGTAGAGGGAAATATTACGGGTTATAGAGGCATTTACAAAGAAAAAAACTTGTTGTAACGTAATAACCAACAAGCATCATTCTACAAAACAAAACATAATTTGATAATTCAAATGAACATAAATAGATAGAACAATTGAATATGAATGGAAAACAAAAAAGCCACTCCCATTCGCTATCGGCTACCAACCTTTAGCGGGAATGACTGATTCTAGCTAGTGTACCACCACTTGGCTAGATATAACCTGTTTAACCAGACGGGATTTCCGTTTAAGTAGTGTACCATCACTATCCTTAAACAATTATGCCTTTTCACGAGGCTTCTTTGATATACCCATTTTATCTATGATTTGACTAAAATTCAACTAGTAAATGTTTTTTATAGTCAAAAAGATATATAGGGCATCTCTAAACCTAGAAGTCTTGTGAATGTACAGGTCATTTAGGAGTGGAGATGCCTTTTTTGTTTTCTATTCGCGTGGAATTGCCTGAAACCACGTTAATAAAAACTGATAAGCCGTAATTCCGTGCTGCCATACATTTAGCGGGAACGTGTTACGGCGTGGCTTGCTGTTGGTCGTGCAGGGGGTACAGAGTATACGCCTACAAAAACAGCACCCCTCATTGGATTCCTATTCATTCGGTGGGGGTAGGTGAGAACTTACCTAGGCGTTTAGTCTAAAAGGTTCGGACGGTTATCGTTAGCGTTACGGCGCTAGGGAGTGTATTCAGCTTGTCACATAGGGACGATATTGTGAGGACAAGCCTACGAAAAAGGGTGCATATGGCGAAAGTCATTAAGTGAATAGGGTCTATACATACGGAACACTGACAAAGCAAGGCATGGTATTAACCGAAGACGCTTATCCTTTCTATTCTGATTGATTACTTTTTGTATTCTTTCAGCATAGGGGATAAATCTGCCAACCAGCCGTTTTCCTAACTTCGCTGCGGCATGATAAAAACCCTCAAGATCTTCAGTCAAGACTAATTACGAATAAAAGATGAAAAATATAAGGTATTGTACTACTTTAAAACACACTGTCTTAGATAGAGGAATAAATAAGAGAATTAACATTGATTTAGCTAGAGGATAAGGGACGGTTGGTTGGAATCTTCCTTATTGTGGAATTTGGTTTTATCAATCAGATATAGTACGTGAAATTATATAATAAAACTGTATTTTATCAGGGCGGAAATAAGATTTTACTGTTTTGTTAGTGGAGGAGTGTTGCTGTAATATATGAGTACATTCGCTCTTGATCCCTGCACATCGTGTGGGGATTTTTTCATAAAGAAAAGACACTCATTGAGTGCCTTTTCTAATTGTTTTTAGCAAGCTCCGCCGAATCCGCCACCCCAACAGCTGCAACCAATGATAATTAGCAGGATGAACAGCACAATTAGTAAAGCAAATCCACCACCAAAGCCGCCACAACTACCTCCAAAACCCATAATAATTCCTCCTTAAGTAAGAGGGTATTAACTGGGATGCCAATGTGTTTTAACGGTTTACATTACCTTATGCTTTTTAATGATGAATGAGCAGGTCCCTTAAGAAATAAAAGAAAAGACACCATAAGGTGTTCCACTTTATTGGGTAATTTTAAAACAAGACTATAATTAGAGATATTCCTCAACGTATTTTAAGAAGGAGAATATCTCTTTTTTATTTCTTCATTGATTAGATATCCATATTGAAGAAACATAATAAACAAAGTATTGTAAGAATATATGTTTTGGGAGGGGGATAGTTTGTGAGAGTTGAGCAAGTGATTACATCTGATAATAAAATACGATACATGTTGGTAGATCAGTATGGAGAAATTGTTATGCCCGTGATGAAGTTCCTGAAGTACAAAGACAATACAGGCACAGCCCGTAATACGCTTCGCTCTTACTGTTATGCACTGAAACTATATTTTGAGTTCCTGGAACAAAAGGAAATGTCGTATACAGATGTGGGGATTGATGAGCTAGCAGAGTTTGTTCGATGGCTTCAGAACCCATTCCAGCATGTGAAAGTAACAGGTATTCATAACGCTTCGCAGAAGCGCAAGGCTAGATCAATCAACATTTACTTAGACAAAGTATATGCTTTTTATGACTACATCATGAGGCATGAAGATTATTCCATGAACTTGTCAGAACGCCTCAAAAGGCAAGTATCAGCTTCGAGGAGCAGTTTTAAGGGTTTCCTTCATCATACACTCAAGAATAAAACAAAAGACATAAAGATACTCAAACTTAAGGTTCCCAAAGAGAGATTAAAGGTACTTTCATTCGATCAAGTGCAAACTCTAATTGATGCTTGCAGTAACATCAGAGACAAATTCCTATTAGTTCTCTTGTATGAAACAGGAATGAGGATTGGAGAAGCCCTATCCCTTCATTTGTCTGATGTTGTCCCTGCGACTAAGAAAGTACATATACGAGATCGTGGAGAATTAGTCAATGGAGCAGAGATTAAGACCGTCTGCAGTCCCCGTACTCTTGATATTTCAAGGGAATTGGCTGATTTGTACCGTAGGTACATTTTGGAAATTCATACAGACGAAGTATATACAGACTTCATTTTTATCAAGTTAACAGGCGATCAAAAAGGACAACCCCTTGATTACCAGAGTGTACAGGCACTCTTCAAACGTCTAGAAGCCAAAACTGAAATCAAGGTGACTCCTCATATGCTCCGACATACTAACATAACGGAGTTATGGAAGACAGGAGAAATGAGACCTGAAACGCTTCAAAAGCGTGCTGGACACACTCACGTACAAACCACGATGCAAATGTATGTGCATCCTACTGAAGAAGATATACGAGAAGATTGGGAGAAAGCGATGAAGCTCAAGAAAGAACAGCAAGGGGAATCATAGATATGACAAGTAGTGTTGCCTATCAACCGAAAATTGCATCAGAAAAAAAAGCAGAGATGCTGAAGCGATTACAGGGATAGTGGATGAATGATATGTGGAACGTAAAGGATAGTTTCTTCGAAACATATGGGGGTGGAGATTCTTGGTCTGGGGAGAAAAAAAGAATAGATTTTACACCGTTTTCTCTTTCCATTCGGCAAGAGCTTAAATATTTTTGTGTTATCCAACTTATAAATGGTGTTTTAACCCTTAAAACCTTAGTATTTTATTCATCCACGTTCACCTATTTGAGTGCATTGTTAAACAAGTATTACCCTGAAATTTGTAGTTTTATAGAAATACCATATGAAAAAGGTTTAATGAAATACAAGATCTTTTTAACTAATGTTGGTGTGAAAATCAAAACTTCTGAAGGTTATAACTCTCTTTATATCAGAGCTTTTACTCGGGTTTATAAGTTCTTTTTTGATTTGTACGATACAAGAATAGAATTTGAGAAAGATGTCTGGGATGTAAGGAAAATTCCGAATGCTCGTTATTCCAAAC
This sequence comes from Bacillus sp. IT-79MI2, assembly GCF_949768135.1. Taxonomy (NCBI): domain Bacteria; kingdom Bacillati; phylum Bacillota; class Bacilli; order Caryophanales; family Bacillaceae; genus Bacillus; species Bacillus sp. IT-79MI2. Next base: position 4,496 of record NZ_CATKPV010000063.1, read on the forward strand.
ACCATTCCGCATATCTTCTGCGATTTGATAGAGTTCATACTGTTTACAGAGAGACGGTGAAAAAATATTTTAGATATGCAATAACTTATTTGAGTCAATCAGAGCTAAACACTAAATTAACGGGAATAAGATACTTCACAGAATTCTTACAGAGGAATCATCCCGATTGGAACGACTTAACTACTTTACAGAGATCACATATTGAAGCGTATTTGATTTATTTCAATCAGAGTTTTGGACATTTTTCAGTTGGCAGAAAAGGTAAATACCTGTACTCAGTAAAAGCTTTCATAGAGTATCTTCAACGTTCGGAACACCATGAATCTCCTACTACACCTATTTCTGCTTTGTTTTTTAAAGAAGATTTCCCTAAACAACGAAGACAAAATGAAAATGGAATCAAATATATTCCCGACACTGTTATGAGTCAGTTAGAAATGATATTAAGTCAGAATTCTGATAGACTTAACCCTCCCATGAAGGAGAATGATAAGGAATATATCCCTATCGTAATTTTGCTCATGGCTACTGGTTGGCGGATAAGCGATATACTGAACCTTCGCTACCACAACTGCTTAATTACTAATAGCAATGGAGAATATTATCTGCAAGGAGACATTCCAAAAACCAATGTTAAGAACCATCGTATTCCCATTGATCAAGATGTAGCAACCATTATGCAAACGATGATTAAGCAAACGAAAGACAAGTCAACTGTAGAAAATAATCCAGAGAAATACTTGTTTGTTCGAACAAAAGGACAAAGAAATGGAAAACCGTTCATAGCAAAAGCTGTTCAAAATGCTCTAAATCGTTGGGCTAAACGATATCACATTGTAGATCAATACGGAAATATTTATCACTTTGAAAACCATGCTTTCCGCCACACCAAAGGTGTGGAGTTGATTAACCTAGGTATGAATTTGACTCATATCATGAAATGGTTTGCTCATTCTTCACCTGAAATGACACTCACTTATGCTAAAATAGCCGACGATACGTTAAGAAAAGAATGGGAGAAAGCACAAGAGAAAAAAGGTCCCCTTCTTCGTGTCAATTTGGATAACAGCCAAGTCAATGAAATGGATATGGACGAAGACTTAATCCATTGGGAGTTCATACGTAGTAATGTTGAAGCTGTACGAGTACCTCTTGGATTTTGTCTGGCTTCAAAAAAAGAAGGTTGTCCTTATGTGGTAACTCCCTGCTTGACTTGCCCAAATTTCTGTACCACTTCTGACAATCTGCCTGACTTCGAGAAAGAAATTCAACGTGTTGAAGAGCATATACAGATGACACAAAACTACCCAATCTACAATGAGAAAACCAAGGAACAGTTAGATAATCTCATCAAGATTCGAGATCAACTTGCCAAAGGCAAGTCTCATCGGGGAGACAGTGCAAAGAAAGTTCTCTTCGATGCCCAACTTACTAAAGAAAAAGGTGCTTCACAATGAACCATAAACGATCTACAGAAGCCATCGTAGCTATGGCAAAGAAAAAGAGTGAAGAAACAGTTCAAAAGGTTGAACAAGCCATCAAGCAATTAATTAAGAAGAATGAGCGTATTAACTTCAACACAGTATCCATTGAATCAGGAGTATCCAAATCTTATTTGTACAACCACCCTGAGTTTCGAGAACGAATTGATATGCTTCGTAAGAAACAGCAACATGTCGAATCTCCAAAAGCCGTAAAACGCCAAATGAGCGATGAGAGTAAGGATGTTAAGATTCAAATATTAAGGGATCGAATCAAAGAATTGGAACGCGAAAATAAGAGATTGAAAGATGAAAATAGGCGGCTGCAAGGAAAGCTGTATGATCAAATCTAATGGTGATAAGGAGGAAAATATCAATGCGTCAAGTTGTAGTTGTAGAATATGACCCTAGTTGGGTTTGGGTGTTTGAAAAGTTACGAGACTTTGTACTTCCGGTACTAACAGACTTTGTAATCACGATAGAACACGTTGGGAGTACATCAGTTCCAGGATTAGCTGCTAAGCCGATTGTGGATATGGATGTAATCGTGTCTACACAGGATGATGTTCAATTAGCCATTCAAAGGCTAGCGACACTTGGCTACGTTCATGAAGGCGATTTAGGAGCCACTGGGCGGGAAGCTTTTATTCCCCCTAATAACGTACCCTGGCATCACCTGTATGTGTGCATGGTAGAAAGCGCCGAATATAAACATCATATCTTGTTTCGAGATTATTTGAGAAGTCATCCAGAGGCGGTCAAAATGTACGGTGATTTGAAGTTAGAGCTTGCAAAACGATTTCATAACGACCGTACGGCATATACCAATGCTAAAAGCGACTTCGTGAATGAGATATTAAAACGTGCTAGATGAAGAAGCGCCGAAGGCGCTTCTTCAAAAAAGTTCTTGTTTTTCTTTCTTTATATATACACAAAGTAAGAGCCTTATTTTTTCTATTCTTTTTTCATTTTAGTCTTGATTTAAAAACGCCCATCCCCCGAAAGGGGAAATAAGGGCAAAAACACCCAGCTTACTTCAATAATCACCTAAAGAATTGAGCTTGACATGATTACTTTGATTTTAAAATGTAGTTTACTTAGTCGGTGTGTGCGACGGCGCTGATTTCGATCAGTTGCTCTGGGGATGCCAAGTAAGTCACGCCGATGAGGCTGCCGGCCGGCCGATGTTGTCCCACGTATTCCTTGAACAGCCGGAGGACTGGTTCGAAATGCTCTTGCGCATTTGTTAAATAGATCTCCATATAAGCGAGGTTGGACTTCGTGACACCAAATCCCTCCAGTACGCGATCGAGATTTTCAAGCGTTTGTCGGGTCTGTGCTTCGATATCGCCCTCGCCAATGAACGCACCCTCCATATCGTGGGAAAATTGCCCCGAAATGTAGATAGTGTCGTTGACGCTGTAACCTTGGGTAATACCGTGATCCCAAAGACCGTGATCGTAGGTTTTAACATTAGTCATTTTTTTCTCTCCTTTACTTCAAAGTAATGTCAGTATAAAATGAACGCAAACAAAAAAATAGTACGCACTTTTTTGATAGGTACTACCAGAAAGGATAGTGTAAATATGAGTATGGCTGACTATAAAGAAAAAGGTAATATTCAAGAGACACCTTTTGGTTATACAATATCAGTGATTGGTGGTAAATGGAAAATGCTTATTATTTACCTTCTGGCAGAAAACCAACCAGTTCGATTTAATGATTTGAAAAGAAAAATAGGAGCTATTACTTTTAAAACATTGAGTTCACAACTTAAAGAATTGGAAGAAGATGGGATTGTCAGACGCAAAGAGTATCCTCAAATTCCCCCTAAAGTTGAGTACAGTCTTACACATAAAGCAGAAACTCTATTACCTGTTTTGGAACAGTTATGTGAGTGGGGAGTAAAAAACAGCAATAATTAAGCTCCTTCTGTATAGTTGATGAAATTAATAGCATCATCCGTTCCAAAAACGTGGAAGTTTTTTTACGAGAGCAATTAGGGGTCACTATATCATTTCGAGAAAATTGTACGCTAGGGAATTTATAAGGGTTATGGATATTTAATAAACGCTTATAAATGTTTTGTAACATATTTATAAACGCAATAAACCTTTATTTTATAAAGATACAAGTCATGTCCTTAAAGGTATACCTTTACAAACTACATTCGCTTATCCTATTAGTTGATGTAATATTCTATTTGACATTATAGAAAACATCGACTTTCCAATGCCAAATAGTCCATATTTAGCCGAAAAATAGTCTTAGCGTGCACCAAACATCTTAATTTGTGTCAAAATTGTGTCTAAACGTACATTTTCTTTTTTTGATATGGTGACCACTTTTTGCGTAGTTTATCAATTTAGAGTGGTACTAACACTTTCTATGTCTTCGCAACTTATATAGATAAAGTCAGAAGATGGTGGTGTTATTGGATTCTCTTCTTTTAATATAACCAGGCAATTAGTAGAAGAGGATGGATAGTACGCAACTAGAGAAGCCGGACCGATAATCTGCCCAGATCTGGTTGTAATTGTAACTATAGTTCCCGGTGGCCAAATACCAAATAAGAAACAAGCAATGCCATTACAAGCTGCCATTTTCAGTTCACCTAGCCTTCATTTTAATATCATTGTTGATGTTATTAATATATGAATTAACGTTATAAGTGTTTAGGCGAGTCAAAATCAGATTGTGTGTTTTAAGTAAGGTCAAAAAAATAAATAAAAAAAGAGAAAAGACACCCTAAGGTGTCTTCCTCCGACTTGAACCACTCTACTTTTAATAATATAAATTGAATTCCCATCCAATTACCATTTTACCATATTTATCTATATTGGTTATTGAGAAAATAAAAAAAGCACCCTTTTGAGTGCCTTTTTTTATTCTACTTTTAACTTAATCTCTTTACCCATCATACCTCCACGAGCTTTCAGAACTAATCCTTGAGCGTCTTTTGGTACATCATAGATAACTTTTCCTGTTTGCGTTAAACCAGGGTTAAGTTGTTTTAAGAAAAAGTCTAATTTTCCACCATTAGCTATATCATAAGTTGTTTGTGCTTGAGTAGAGTATTTAAATTCACGATCTTGGTTGTCTACTAATTTAAAGCTGTTAGCGTCAACAGTAATCGCATCCTTTTGATTATTCGTAATAGAAATTTCAACTACTTTGAAAACACCTTGTGCTTTTTCGTTTGTAATTTCATTTCCAACTGATTCTAAAGTTTCGACAGCTCCCACAGCAATTTTAACTTTAGAAGATTCACCTTCTTTAGAAAGTTCTTTTTTAGGCTCCTCTTTCTTAGGTTCTTCTTTCTTTTTAGGTTGTTCTTTTTTTGTTTCCTCTTTTTTCATTTCTTCTTTCTTAGGTTCTTCCTTCACTTCTGTGGAAGCTTGTTGAGTTGTCTCTTTAGCTTTAGGTTTCTCTTCTTTATCTTTTGTTGGCATTAAGATCATCGCTAAAACAAGGCATACAATAGAACTAATAATTAGCTTAGCCTTTGGTTTTCTTTTGAAAATAGCAATGATAAACAGTACAAACAGAACAATTGAAGCTAGAAAAATCAATCCTGCTAGTGTTTCCATATTCAATCCGCCTTTTCTGATAATTTTTGAACAAAATGTAAGATTTCCGAAATCATCATAACAGATTTAGTTACACCTTTTTGTCGCATTTCGTCGAACAAAAATAAAAAAAGAGAGCCTAAGCCCTCAATGACAAAAATGGTATATTCGGTAATATTGTGTAAAATTTTACCACTGGATATTGGAAATGTTTTCTTTTATGATGAAACCAACAGAAATACAACAGCGCGTTTTCATCATAGAATATTCTTGTTGGTCTGTAGCATTTTCACGTACAAGGAAACTTGCTTAGAAAAACGACCTTGTTGACGTCCATCGATCTCCTTATAAGTTCTTTGGCTGTCAGTAAACTTATTATTAATCATTAATAATGAAAAGAAGAGAGCGAAAGCTCTCTTTTTATTTTATCTATAAATTCCAAATCCAAATATCATCATTGGCTTGAGTTTTAGCGCTATCAATTTAAAAGGATATATTAATGGAAAAATATTTAAATAATACAGCGCGAACAATAGGAACTTATGTTCGCCTTTCGTGGTATAATATGGACATAAAAAAGAATTCGCGTTCGTTTTCGTGCTTTCTGGGGAAAGTTCTGTATTTTTCAAAATAAGATTTTATAGAATTATTGTGATTTAATTCGCAAACTACCATGAGAATACTGGAGGATATTGGGGATGACAAGAGAAGAAATTTTAAAGGGATTTTTACTACAGGCTGCTGAGGTATCTAATAATGATGAACAGACAATTGATTCTTATATTGAGCTATTGTTTAATATAGAACAAAAAAATAGCCACGCCTCGTAATGGGTTTGGCTATTTTATCGATTGATTATTTAGTTTTTCGAACTCTGCCATTAAGTTCTCTGCTTGTTTCATAATCATTTCACGTTGAGATTCAGGAAGATTAGCTAAGCGTTCTTTCATTTCTTTGAATTTCACATCTAATATTTCATTCAGATCCTCTTCGTTGCTTCTACCTAACAGAAAATCCGTCGTTACATTTAATACCTCTGCGATTTTAGTAGTAACTTCCCTTGAAGGCTGCTTCTTTCCAGATTCGACTTTCGAAATGAAGGATTCACTAACATCTACTTTCTCTCCTAATTCTTTCTGAGACCATTTTTTTTCTTTCCTTAATTCTTTTATCCTAATGGATAGTATAGGTAACATGATTTTATTCTCCTTTAATAACTGTTTTATATGAAATTTCAATGATTTTGTTTTACATTGACTATAGTATATATTCTACATAAAACTTGACCGCTAGTCCATTTCTTGTTTTTGAAAAATAAATTTCAAAACAAATACTTGACCTCAGGTCATGTCAGGTGTACAATGAAAATGTGATCGAGAGGTGAAGCCGATGAAAATAAAAGGGAGTTACATAAAAGAACTTCGCATGAATAAAAAACTTACACAAAAACAACTCGCTGAACTCTCAGAAATCAGTGAGAGTATGGTTTCAAAGATAGAATTAGGTGTTAAATCAACTAAGATTGAAACATTAAAAAAAATAGCTAATGCTTTATCAACAACAATGGATGACTTAGTGGGATGAGGTCATTTTTTAAAGGGCATTAACTTGACCTCAGGTCACATAAATGAACGTTGACTTGACCTAGGAATAAAAGGAGGAAAGAAAATGAATCAATTACAAATTTTCAACAATGAAGAGTTCGGACAAGTTCGAACGGTGGTACAAGGCGAAGATGTTTGGTTTTTAGCGAAAGATGTGGCAGAGGTGCTGGAATACAGAGACACCCACAACATGGTTAGGTTTTTAGATGAAGATGAAAAGGACACTCACCAAGTGAGTACCCTTGGTGGAAGTCAGACAATGAAGGTTATTAATGAATCAGGATTGTACTCAGCGATTTTAAAAAGTAAAAAACCACAAGCGAAAGCATTCAAAAAGTGGGTAACAAGTGAAGTACTTCCTTCTATTAGAAAACACGGAGCATACATGACAGATCAAGCACTCGAAAAAGCGGTAACTGATCCAGACTTCATGATTGGCCTTCTTACTAACTTAAAAGAAGAAAAACAAAAACGAGTTGAAGCTGAACGAAAAGTATTGCAGCAACAACCACTTGTAACATTCGCTCAAGCAGTTGAAGTATCTACAAACACAATCTTAGTGAAAGACCTAGCGACAATATTGAAACAAAAAGGTATTAATATCGGTCAGAATCGTTTATTCGATTGGTTACGAAAGAACGGTTACCTTTGTAGCAAAACTGGAATGGTGAACAAGCCAACACAAAAATCGATGGATATGAAACTGTTCGAAGTTAAAACACACGTACATACATCAGGAGATGGTGAGTTTGTCACAAAATACACACCAAAGATCACGGGGAAAGGTCAGCTTTACTTCATTAATAAGTTTCTTGGAAAGGAAGCGGTGTAAATGATGGAAGAAAGCACGTTCTCATTATGCATGGTGCTGGTGGCAGTCATAGCATTCAAAGGATTCATTTATCTGATGGAACGCATAGACAAAAGGTTAATGAAGGATGAACAGTGATGGATAAACAACAGCGAGATGAATACGAACGAGAGAAAATCTTGTGGATCATAAAGGATTTGAGAGCTAGAGGAGTACATAACAGCGCAGATAAGGTTGAGGAAACATACAAGTATATAACTCTAGCTAAATAGGGACGAGCCTTGAGTGTGAAGGCTCAAGGCTCATAAGGGTAAAGTCGAATTATCAACCTTACAAATCAACAATACCACAATTTTACAAAAATGGGCAAGCTTTGCTTGTCGAAATGTCCAGAAACTACATAAAAACCTAAAGTGATTGGTGCCCCCCACCTAAACAACGGTTTCTGGATGTTTCGATGCTCAAAGCATCAGAAAGGAGTGAGGACAATGTATCCGCTAGTTAAAAACTAGCATCAAAAAAGCCCGTACAGAAGCACAGGCCAGTTGTAACACATATCGGTAACTAAATTTTAACAGATTTAGAGAATGGTTACTATCTTAAAACAAAATAAAAAACCGCCTTACCCCTAAGACGGTTTGGAGAAACAAATGGTTAAAAACTTGTACCCATATTATAACACATTTGTTTCTTCCAAGTAAATGAAATGAGGAGGAATGGAAAATGATTGAAAACCCAATGGTTATTGGTAATCATCACGATTCATCAACAAGAAACTTCATGGATTATTGTGCCGGATGCTCTGGAGAAATCTACTACGGTGAAGGATACCTTGATTTTGATGGTGATCCAATCCATACAGAGTCTGAGTGCATTAAACAGTTTGTTGAAGAAAATTCCATGAAGAAAGTTGCAGGTGAGTGAGATGGGCCTACAAAACAAAATTGAAATGGAAATTCAAATTCTCATGAGTTTAATAGAACGCTACAAGCAAAGCGATGGGCCTGGAGCTTCATCTATGGTTGTAGCTTACGAATACGGTTTGCAAGCTCTTATGGGAGTATATGAAGCAAGTCAGCAAGAAGAGGTGGTTTCGTTTTGAAACGAGCGATAAAGGAATTACAAAAGTCACTTGGAGTCGAAAAACGTAAATTAAGTGATTACGAGTTTAAGTTGAAAAATCTAAAAGAACATGAGATTTCACTTCGTGAAGGTATAGCAGATGTGAAATTAACAATTGTTGATATAGAAGAAACACTTTCAACATTAGAAATCATGACAGAAGGGGCGGACATAAATGAATAGAAGTGAAACAATCGCTGAACTAGCAAAGTCACTAGTGAAGTTCAATTTAGAAGTTAACAAAATAGAAAAGGACGCAGACAATCCTTTCTTTAAAAACAATTACGCAACATTAGACACGATTATAGATGAAATTAGACCAATCCTTTCTAAGCACGGATTAAGCATCATGCAAATACCAAGTGGTGACGGTCAGAACGTAACATTAAAAACGCTTCTTCTACACGAGAGTGGAGAGTGGTTAGAAAGCGATGAACTGACAATGAAGCCAGTGAAAAACGATCCACAAGCAGTAGGAAGTTGCATCACATATGCTCGTCGTTACTCATTAGCTGCATTCCTTAGCCTTAACACTGGTGAAGATGATGATGGTAACGGTGCTACTTATGGAAAAGGTAACAAACCTAATCAGAAAAACAACAGTGGACAAGCTCCAAACAAACAGCATAACACCGGGAGCGGTGGCAGTAATGGCAAAGCGTCAGAGAAACAAATGAAGATGATACACGCAAAAATAGCGCATGTAGCGGTTATTTCTAAAGCAGAGAAATTAACAATTGAGGATACATTAAAAAGCAAAATTGGAGCAGATAGTTTAACGGATATTAGCCCACAGATTGCTTCTAAAGCAATAGAAACATTAATCGGTTGGGAAGATCAGTACAAAAAAGCAAACTAAGGAGATGAAACCATGTTAGAACAACAAAAAATATCAAAAATCGTCCTTCCTTCATGGTGTTGGAAGGGCGTACAAAACAAAAGTGAAGTAATACGGAATGCGGAAAAGTACATTACCCCGAAACGCTATCCGGGTTACACGATATTGGATATTAAAGAAGACTTTGCGATATGCGAACGGGAGGAAATGTGATGTTCCAGGTAACAGTAAAACGCGGATCAATGAAAGCTATTTTGCAAGCAGTACGTGACTTAGAAGCAAGAGGTTATGACTATGTTACTCCAATCAGACCAGTTTATAAAACACGAAAAGACTTTTTATATAACGAAAACAAGAATATTAAAGGTGGATATAAGTTCGGTGGAATGGAAGAATACGTATCCTATGAATGTCGCATGGAGAAGGTGAACTAAATGGCAGATGTTAAATGGATAAAACTCTCTACAAGCATGTTTGAAGATGAAAAGATTCGATTGATTGAAAGCTTACCAGATGCAGACACACTACTAATCATTTGGATTAAATTGTTGTCTCAAGCGGGCAGAACAAATGCCAATGGTTACATCTTTTTAAGCGAAAACATTCCTTTCACAGAAGAAATGCTTTCAACACTTTTTAATAGACCGATAGCAACTGTAAGACTTGCACTACAGACATTCAAACAGTTTGGAATGATTGATGTCACCGATGATCAGTACATATGCATCTCGAATTGGGAAAAACATCAGAACATCGATGGGTTAGAACGTGTAAAACAATTGAATGCAGAACGAAACAAAAAGTACCGTGAACGCAAGAAACAACAGCAATTAGCACTAGAAAACAAGGGTGAAGAAAGTGACGCTTGCGTGACGTCACGTGATGATACAGATATAGAAGAAGATAAAGAATTAGATATAGATAAAGATAAAGATAAAAAGAAGAAAGAAAAACCTTCCCGTCACAAGTTTGAAACTTGCGACACCAACGGGGCTAAGTATTTGTTTGAAAAAATTAAAGGTAACAATCCTAAACAAAAAGAGCCTAATTTCGATACTTGGGCTAATGACTTTAGATTAATGCGTGAAAAGGATAACCGTGAACCACAAGAGATTAAAGATGTTATTGATTGGTGCCAAGCAGATCCATTTTGGCAAGGAAACATTTTATCTCCTAAAAAGCTACGTGAAAAGTTTGATCAGTTAACAATTCAAATGAAATCTAAAAAAGGAGCGAAGAACAATGCAGAGAGCGATAGCAGCAGTACCAGACGCTATAGCCAAAAGGGTCAATATGACTATGGCTTCTAATACTTGTGAAACTCACAGAATGACAATGATGAACTTTAAGGGACAAGTTGTATGTCCTAGATGCGTTCTTGAAGGTGAAAGTAAGAAGATCCAGGAACATGAACAAGCAAAATGGGAAGCGGATCAAGCGAACGAGCAGAAATTCTTATTCCATCAACAAAGCATGATCGCAGATACCAACATTAAAAAGGCTAACTTTGAAAACTATCAACCTACTAGCGAGGAAGGAGCGAAGAACCTTGAAATCGCAAAGGTTATCGCAACAGATTATCTCAATGAGAAGGTGTTCAATACGATTATGGCCGGAAATTGCGGAGCAGGGAAAACACACCTCGCTTATGCAATCGCAGATCAACTTGCAGGTGCAGGGATATCAGTTGTCTTCGTTACAGTCGGTGAATTGCTACGGAAGATTAAAAGTACGTTCAATAAAGATTCCTCCTTAACCGAGGATTCAATCATACGAACATTAGTAAGATCGGATGTATTGATAGTCGATGATTTAGGTGCGGAGTTAGGAGCATTGGATGCAAACACAAAAGCGACAAACTTCATTAATAGGGTGTTATTCGATGTTTTCGATGGCCGCCAAGGTAAATCTACTATCTTTACTACAAACCTTACAGGAGAGCGTTTAGAGGGCGCATACGACGAGCGGATTGTATCACGTATCTTCAATAATTTCAGAGCGATCGTTTTCAAAGATACAAAGGATTACAGAAGAAAAGCATTACCATTCTAAAGGGGGAATTAAGATGTGTGCATGTGAAGGAACGGGAGTAATCAGAAACGATATGGGGAACGGCTGTTATCAATTTGCGCCATGCATTTGCGCGGCAGGGAATTGTAGTCCTGAGGAAGTGGATAGAAGACGCCAAGAAGTAATGGTAAGGCTGGAAATGGCTTATCAAATGCAGATGGCAGCGAAAGTCGGAATAGGGGCATGAAACAGCTAACACTTGAGGATGTAGTGGGAAGTTTCGATTATTCAGCGAAGAGCACGTCAGAGCAATTCTTGAAGCGTGACATAAGCGTCATGACGTATTCAGTAGAATTTTATGACAAGGACGAAAAATGGAAGCTCCGTTGGTTTGAAGCGAAGTCAGAGAGCGAAGCAATAGTAATGGCTAAGGCGAAGTACGGACGGATTCAGATTATAGATACTTATATTTCAGATAGATCGTTAGCTGAAATAGAAGCTCTAGATTAATAGGAAGAGGCGGAAATGGAAGTATAAGTGCATGTTGCAATGGGAAGTTAAAGACTGCTTATGGTTATGTGTGGAAGAAAGTTGATTGATAATCATGGCATTGGATTAAGAAAGGGGAATGGATATGGAATATTATCCTCCAGTACCAACGTGGGATGATTATGAAATTGCTAAAAAGAACGGGATTCCTAGAAGGAATGTAAATCAGAGAGTTCAATTCTTGGGTTGGACAATAGAAAGAGCTATTACGGAACCAATATTCAAAAGCGCAAGAACGAAATATAAGGGATATGTAGAACGTGCAGAGAAAAACGGGATCCCTTATAAAACGTTTATCGCAAGAGTAAATCAATTGAAGTGGTCTTTAGAAGAAGCTGCAGAAACTCACGTATTAAGTATAGAAGAAATAAACAACCGAAGACTGAAGAAAAAACAAAAAATCACAAATGAACAATTCGCGATTGCACAATCGAATGGCATTCTAAAATCAACACTAAGAACAAGGGTGTTTACTTATAAATGGGATATAAAACGCGCCATAACAACACCTCCTAACATCAAACATCGAGCGAAGGAATGGTAATTACTATGAAATACAAAGAAGTTCCAACTAATGATGATTACGATTTAGCGCTGAAAAACGGCATTAGTAAAAAGAATGTTAATCAAAGAATTGAGCATGGCTGGAGTATAGAAAAGGCAATCACTAAACCGATAGGCGGAAGAGGGCCAGGAAGACATAGAGGGATGGCTCAAGTAGCGGTTCAAAATGGGATTAGTCAACCACTATTTTCTTATAGAAGATCTAAAGGGTATTCATTATACGAAGCGGCTACAATACCAGTTAAAGAGCATAGAAATCATGGATATTATGCAAATCTTGCTGAAGAAAACGGAGTGCCTTACAACACATATATTAAGAGGTTATCACTTGGGTGGGATGAGGAAAAAGCAGCAACAAAACCACTAAGAAAATATAGGAAGAAACAAATCAGTTAAGGAGGGATCGTGATTGGAATACTTAACAGATGAAGATTTCGAGATTGCTAGAAGTAATGGAATATCTAGAAAAAGAGCATCTCAGCGGTTTTATCAGTCGTTTTGGGATAGAGAACGTGCCATAACGGAAAAAGTTGGGGAAAACCATCGTAAAAAAGGTAGAGGAAGGAAATATGGGAAGTGGACAAGCATTGCTGAGAGCAACGGCATTGTAAAAGAAACATTTTATTACAGATTAAAAAGAGGATGGTCTTATCAAATGGCGGCAACAAAGCCACCAGGTAAGCAAGGGAACAGGAAACAAATCAGCTAGGAGGACAAGCCATGACAGCAAAAGAACGGGCCAGATTTCGTGGTTTCTGGACACATAAACAGACAGGTGAACATATCGCTATAACGCGTGTGACGATATCTGGTGAGGTGTATGGAAATAGGGTTAATTCGTTAGGGCATGAAGTGGGGCCACGGGAAATTATGTTGATTAGAGATCTGAAGAAAGAATATGTGAAGGGCATGATTTAGGTAAATGGACAGGAAACAAATCTACATCGACGTCTTATTACATAAAGGGATTTACAAAGAAGAAAAAACAGGACGTCAGCTTTATGAAATGAGTGAGCAGGAGTTATTCGCATTGATAAAAGGAGATGGAGAGAATGAGAGCACAAAAATACCAAGCGTATATAACGGATTGGGAAGGAGTTACTAAATCATTCGAGTTAAACGGATTGTTTTTCGAATCGCTCATTAAGGATAAGAGCAAGGTTGTTTTTAAGAATAGTGTCGGCGATATAGAAACGTTGCTTGTAGAACATAAAAACATACGCCAATACACTGGTTTAAATGATCAAAACGGAACTGGAATTTTCGAAAAAGACATAGTTCATACAGTCGGCGTTATTCCAGGAGTGGAAATTGATGATATAGGAATAGTGAAATTCATCAATGGATCTTATGTGGTGGAAAGCCTGGATGGTACTGATGGTTGGGAGTTGTTCGAAGAAGGTGCAGAGGTTGAGGTGCTTGGGAACGTATTTGAGGATGGTGAGTTATTGAATGGTTGTCAAGAAACAAAATCCAATCAAATTTATAAATAAGTGTAGATGCATTGTAGATTACAGAGAATTAGAAAAAGCGATACTGTGGCATTCGCAAAAATGTGTAACTAGTCTAAAAACAATCTCTTTACACGGAAGATATCCGGCTGTATCAATTCATGGAGAAAAAATTCATGTTCACAGATTACTAATGATGTATTGGGAAGGGAGAACTTTAGTCCGTAAAGAGCAAGTTCATCATAAAGACGAGAATAAGCTCAACTCATCAAAAGATAATTTAGAAATAATGTTAGCTGGTGAACATCAACGTATTCATAGTAAGGGTAAAAAAATATCTGAAGCGCATAAACGGAAAATAGTAGAAGCAAATAAAAAGAGAAAAGGAACAAAAATCAAGAAAAGTGTTGAAATACCAATAACAGAATTAAAGAAGTACTTAGATAAAAGGTACAGCATTAATGCCATTGCAAAATTATTTGATTGTGATTGGTCGACTGTTAGAAATCGGATTCGAGATAATCCAGAGCTATTAAAAGGAGATGGGGAGAATGAATAAAACATTTGAGTACGAACTTGGAAAAGTAGCGGTAACGATGTCTAAAAATATCAAAGTCAATCACGATGATATGAAAACAATGTGTTTAGTAGATATTACAGAGTGTAGAAATGTTCATGATATTTCTGTAATGGATCAGAAAGAACTAGGGGAATACATTAAGTTCTTGCAAGAAGTGCGAACTGAAATGATTGAGATTGATAAGAAAGAGGGTGCAAAGTGATGAAACCAATCGAAAATGGAACTTACGAAGTAACTCAATTATTAGCAGAATCAAAAGGAGAGAAGAAGTAATGATGAGCTGTAACTACACGTATTGGGAAGAAGCGATTAAAGAGTTTTACAGAAAACAAGAAGCGGAAAGAGGTAATAAGAATGGCAACTAAGATCATTATGTACACGGGTTTAAATTGCGGTAAATGTAAGCGAGCAAAGGAGATGTTAAAGAGTTGTCCAGTTGAGGTTGATATCGAAGAATTAAATGTTGATGAGATTCCGATGCATAGAAAAGTATTGACTAAAGTTTATGAATCTAATACTTTACCAACTTTCATTATAGGTGGAAATGTATATAGAGGTTTTGATGAGAACATTGGCAAGATCATGGAAGAATTAGGATTGTAGGAGGGATTGCATGAAGAAAGAAACCGAAATACAGGTGAAAGGTGAGCTCCATACAGTACAAAGTGAGATTTATAAGTTGTAGTACCATCTGACCGGATTGAATAGCGAGAAGCGGAAGACGAAACAGCAGTTACAAGAATTGCAGGATAGAAAGAAGAAATTGATCAGTTACTTATAAAAAAAGGAGATGTTAAGAAATGGAAAACAACATTACATTGCCAACTAATAAATTAAATGAATATCAAGAAGCAACATTACGCACTTGGAATAGAAAGAATGATTTTGATCGTCGTGTTTCTAATGCAGCATTAGGGATTACAGGTGAAGCCGGCGAGGTTGCTGATATTGTAAATAAAGCTATTTATCACGGTCACGGATTCAATCCATCTCATTGCCCTGGAGAAGAAGATGGGAATACTCACAAACTTGCTTTAGAGTTGGGAGATATTATGTACTATGTAGCTGTTATGGCTAGTGAAATAGGATATACCTTGCAAGATATTGCTGAGATGAACATTGCAAAATTAGCTAAGAGGTATCCAAATGGATTTAGCGCGGAAGACAGTAAAAAACGTGTTGATGTGAAGTAAGGTCAAAAATAAATTCATTACGATATAAAGGGGAAATGAGAGATGAAGAAAGATAGATATCAACGCATAGAAATTGTGAATTCACTTCTTAGTTACTTAGCAGATCACGAAAAGGATTTCTTCCGTTATGAAGATGAAAATAGAACAGCTCAATTTAAACATGATGGTAGAAACCTTTGGTTTGTAGATCACTATTCAAATGTTCCTATGCGTATGACGAGAAGCTCATATAAGAACAAGAAGCAAGAAAGGCACTTCTCAAGCGGTGGAACGATGTGGGCACTAATTAGAGATTTTACTGACTTCATCTATGGAAATGACAATCCGAACGGTAGAAATGGATATGGTGGCTTGTACTGTCCTCATTGGGGATGGACAGAGGAAGAAATGAAAAAGATGCGTGATTATGCAAGGGAAATCGGATACTTAAAAGCTTTATAAAATAGTTATTTAAATGCAAAAACCCTAACGTGGGAGTTAGGGTTTTGGATAAATATTATACATCATGACTAATTAATCAGATGAATCGACATTAGAAATAATACCATATATTTTCTAATAGATTAATATACAAATGTTAAGAAAATGTGAAAAAGGGGAGTTGAAAAGTGAATCGAAAGGAATATGCTGTTTACAAAGGTGAATCGCTTGTATGTCTCGGGACCATACAGGAATGCGCTCAACATATGGGCGTACTTCCTAAAACAGTTCACTTTTACTTGACACCAGCGTATCAAAGGAGATTGGCAAAGAGGAAGAAGGCAAGAAATTACTTAACTGTTACGGAACTTGAGGAGGATTAGCATAAAAATTTCATTTTATACAAAACAAAACCCTAGTTCCCTAGGGTAATGGGTATAACAGCTCAATATATTTTACTCTTTTATATTGTAACGTAATATTACGTTAAAAACATCAGGTAAATGTAACCAATTGCACAACGAAGCAGCTAGCTCAATTAGCTAACTACTTGTTGTACAAAAGAACTAGCGCTTACAAGCGATTCTTTGTAACTTTCAGTTACAGCTATAGTATTAAACGGAATTTGAAATATTATGCAGGAGTGAAAGGGAACTTAATAAAAACTTCATTTTGTAGAAAAGGGTAATGGATATGTGCAAATGTTTTTATTGTGATGAAGAAATTGAAGAAGATGAAACAATGTGTTTCTCTTGTAGCTATGAACATATGGATGATATCGAAAGAGAAGCATGTAATCCAGATTATGATACTCAAGAATAAATAAAAGCAGCTAGCAAAAGCTAACTGCTCAGCCCTCGGGGAAAGGGGAAAAGAGATTAGGGAACTACAGATTTGGATTATAGCTGTTTATCAGCCTACTTACAGTATGGACGAGATTTTGAAATTTATTCAGGGAGGTAGAGGGAAATGATTAAATATGAACTTAAAATTATTGATAATAAATTGGTTATTGATTTAAACAAAATGACAGATGATTACATGGAATCCTTAGCCTATGATGGTATGCCAAGTAAATATGATACTGGCGAACTAGCTTGTACAGAATCAATTGGAAGTGTAGAGCTTTCAGAACATCAAGTGAATAAAATCATGGCAGAGTACGAAAACGGTGGAGAGTGTGACTGGTGTGGTGAAATCAGTAAGGAATTAAGGGGACCACACTTGTTAGATTTCGTTCCTGGGAAAAAGATGTGCCGTAATTGTTGGGAAATGGATCGTAAGAATTATTTAGGTGCTATTGGTGAGGATATAGGGCCATTCGATAAACAAGAATAAGAGCAGCTAGCAAAAGCTAACTGCTCACTATAAGAAATGGAGATAAGATATCCATTATGTAAATTAAATTAAACTATTTTTTATTAACAATATCATTCCTACAAGAAACAAGAATTCAAGCGAAATCAAGAATCCATTTTTCCGTGGCCTTGTAAACTCTTTTATTAAAGTGAAAATGGAACAAATTGCTAAAAAGATAAAAACAATGAGATATATTATATCTGGCATTTTAACCACTCCTAATTAATGTTTGATGAATATATTATATAACGATATTTAGATGTTGTAATAGATATTAATGTAAATTAAGGGGAAATTAAACAAAATAATCCTTTTAGTAGAAAGTGAGGAATAACAATGGCATTAGGAAACCGAGGAATGGCATTTGAGAAGCTTATAAATCTATCTAATGAAATGTACCAAAGGGAGGGAGTGGCGCTTATAAACAAGCGTCCGACTCCTGTGAAGGTGTTAAAAAGTAAGAATGGAAAAGTAGTAAATGGATTCTATGAATCTAAAAGTACAGTGGATTATGACGGTGTATATAAGGGACGAGCTATCGCATTTGAGGTGAAATCTACAGAGAGCCTTACACGATTTGATTTAAAGAACATTGCACAGCACCAGTTAGATTACCTAGAGAAAGCGGAGAAGATGGGAGCTGTGTGTTTCTTCCTTATAGAGTTTAGTAAGGATAAGACAGTGTTTCTTGTACCAGCAACAGTGATTCAATCTTATGTAAGGATGTCTCATCAACCGAATGGGAAGAAGTCTATACCAAGAGCAGACTTTGATATTTACGGATACTTAGTAGAACAAACAGAACGGGCACCAGTTGATTACTTACAATACATCGATGAGACAGGATTAATTACAGGAATGTTAGATGGGATGATTCAGATGGATCAGGACCATAAAATGGTAACGAATAACATCGAAGCAGTGAAAGAGAAGATGGGCAATAGGAAGAGAAAAATATTAAAGGCCTAATGGAGGGATAAGAGATGGGAAAGGGATTTAATTTTGTAAATGAAGTAGTACAAGAAATGTATTTAGGTAAGAAAATTTCATTTGAATTGGATGGAGAAATCTTCTATGGAAAGGTGAATTTATTCACTAAAGATGGAGTAGAGATTAAATGGGAAGGCCCTTGTCCAAGTGATGGGAAATTGGGTGGAATAGCAGTTTATGTAAATGTAGGAGTTACATTATCACTTTTAACGATATTAGAAGCTTAATGGATAGCGGAACAATGACTAACAGTGTGGTGGGGGCTGTATTGTAGTCATCGTTCCCTTATTCAATAGATGGATATTAAAATTTCACATACCTGATGTGATGTTAAAAATACAAAATTGAAATAGGGGGATTCCTTCATGGAGAGACAATTAACATTATTACCAGCTATCGACGATAAGAAAGTACAAAAGGAAGTAGTAAGTATTTTAAAAGAATACAGAGCACTTAAAATGCGGTTCAGTAATGAAGTGGAGCAAGAAGGAATCAGTTTGTTTCCTGAATTACGTGATTCAAGAGTAACAAGCAGAATGAAAGTGAAACAAATTGAAAAGGCATTACATAACATCTTAGATGAAGATGAAAGAAACATCATTACTATGAAGTTCCTAGATAATAAACCAGTTAAAGATTCATTCGTACAAAACGAATTAATGATGAAGAACTCATACTTTTATGAGAAGAAGAAGAGCGCAATTAAACTGATTGCTACTACATTAGGAATTATTTAAAAATGGCAGAGAAAAGGCAGAGAAATAGCATATTTTTTGGGGAGTTTTTGCAAATGAAAATAACGGTAAATTATAGATACAACCTCATTATGAGAGGGTTAGCACTCCTTAACGTGTACCGGCGAGAGGGCGGGCAGGGGCGGTAGGAATCCGTGGTAAGACGAAAAGACCAATTAAATGATCAAAACATATCCCAGTGTGGCGGGTGTGGGATAACTCGCATTCGTCATACTGTTTCTATTGTATTTATCATTCAGCTCAAGAGTCGTCGCTTGGGTTGATAATAAATATAATACTAGATGCCGTGTCTATGATTTCTCCACATTTGAAAATGGAAATGGGTGATGGTTCATATGATTGAATGAATCGCACATTTCAAAACCAGTAATAAGTAATAAGAACAAGAATGCATCGTTATTTTGAGCGTATTACACTTTCTAGTGATTACTGCGAATTTTCACTAGGCAGAGAGCTTCCGCTCTTTGTTTGAGCAAACATGAGACAGTCACCCCCTCTGTCCCCTCCACATGTTTGTTCACGCAAGGCACGGATAATGTCTTGATACAAATCATTCTCATGGGTTGAAAATGATGTCTACGGACGTAAAACGAGGAGAGCTTTCGCTCTTTTCTCGGTCACTGACACAAAGCGTGTAGCTTAGATGATGATTGCGGTGATCGAGAAAAGAATGAGAGCATTCTTAGCCTTACTGCGTTTATGTTAAGTTATCTTTAGTTATATGTTATATATTGTTTTTCTCTCCCATCTCCTTATATAGCTGTCACTTCGGTGGCAGTTTTTTATTTTAATAAAAGGATATTTATGGTTTTTATAGAATAAATAAGTCGGGAGAGGTGGAGAGATTATGCTATATGTAGAAACGTTGGAAGAATTGGCGGTAGGAGGAATATATACCGAGAGACAAATTGCCAGTTTGTTGCACACTGATAGAACAAAATTAATGATTTTATGCGATGATGCATCAAAATTTGGTGAATCTGAGACTGAGAGGTTTCAAGTAATAGGTAAATACGAAACATACAGTCATAAAAACGAAGATTATTCTTATCATATACCATTAAGAAAGACG
Organism: Bacillus sp. IT-79MI2; assembly: GCF_949768135.1. NCBI lineage: Bacteria > Bacillati > Bacillota > Bacilli > Caryophanales > Bacillaceae > Bacillus > Bacillus sp. IT-79MI2. The sequence continues at coordinate 24,864 of NZ_CATKPV010000063.1, forward strand.
ATGGTTTACGTTATAGAAAGGATTTAATAGCATCATAACGGGTGCTTTTTTCTTTGTTATATAGAAATTACATAATGAACGTAATTGAAGAATGATTTAGGTATAACGCTAATTGATAAATCATACAATGATACAGAACGGACCTCAACATGTTACCCCATGTATTTCACGAGAGAGCACTTAACGTGGGGGAGTGCTCTCTTTCGTTTGCACATAAGGAAGTTCTCGACATACAATATCAGGTCAACATAAATACACCATTACTCGCATAAAGAGCTCTATCCCTATTTATAGAGCTCTTTTATTTGCACCTTTTGAGATGGACAAGCATATATTATAGTGTAGGACAACCTCTCTCAGGTCCTATTCAATACTCATTGAAAACTCCTACACGTTTGGGCATCTACTGATGTGGATGCTCTCTTTTTATGCACGATTTGAATAGGACAAGCATATACTACTTGTACCTTATTAACCTTATTAACTTTAGTAACCTTAACTTTCGTTAATGGGGATTCTCATAATCCTTTAAAGGGCGCTCGCGGAAACGGGTGCTCTTTTTAGTAGATAAAACGGATATTGAAATAGGAAGGACGATGAATGATGGACGAAATACAACGGTTTATTGCTAAAAATACACATCAGCTTGGATATATTATGGATGAAGCTAGCAGGAAGTGGATAGAGCAAGACCCTAAAGGTGCTTTGACAGTAGGGCCATGTAAAGGGGCTATAGATACTTATGGTAGTTATTATGAATTGTTGGAAATGTTAGTATGCCTTGAAGAAGGGAAGAATATTAAGCATAATGATTAAAACAATAGAAATTATTCCAGGCGCTGTCGTGATCGGTACAGCGTCTTATTTTATTTTGCGAAGGAAGTGATGGGATGTTTTGGTTAGGAGGACTTACAGGATATCTTGTAGGTACGCTTTTTACTTTATTGGTGATTTACTTCGGATATCGGATTGGTGAGATGAATAAGGTGGAAGAAGGATGGCTTGAGGAGTCTGCTGAGAAGGAAATAGAGCAGTTGAGAGCGATAAGTGATGATAAGTGGTGAAGGGAATGAGTAGAGAAGAAAAGATCCGATTCATTATTGAAGGCGGAAAAGAGTTTCGTGAAGATTACACTCTTAAAGAATTAGATAAGATGTCCGATGAAGAACTGAAGAAAGAAGTTGCATGGGTGGAGTATCTGTTAGATAAGTAATCCTAACAAAACAAACAAACTCAACGAACAAAAATAGAGATAGTTAACAAAATACAATGTAGTTTTATAACACCATTAAAATCAATGTTTTGAATGTATACTTTTATTAGCGTTTTTTCTTAAAATGCTCAAAGTGCTATAAAGTCAGTAAAATAAACGTTTTGAATGTAAACTAATGGGTAAAAGTTTACATTCGTGAGTGATGTGAAAAAAAGATTCTTTTTGTGGTATTCTGGAAGAAAAAGGGGATGAGAGTGTGATTACTAAAGATATAACTAAAAATCTAAAAGAGTTGAAAATTAATGGTGAGGAAATTGATTTTTTCGAAGCTGAAGTAAGGTTAATAGAGAATACAAGAAAAGAACGAATAAATGCTACAGAATCTATAGATATCACAGAATGGACATGGAAAGTGTTAGTGACTTCGTATGAGGAAAACGGATTCGAAATGGGAACTCCAGTTGATGTAGTTGCGGTAACAGAAGAAGATAAGTCAATTGAAGGCACAATCATTCTCGAGAATATGGAAACTGAATCGAGTAGCGATTTGTATAAAGAGGAATTGAATTTTATAGGTGTAAGTAAATTAGAAGGTTATGATAGTGAAGTGAAACCATCTGATGAAAATGTAATGCCATCATGGCAATCGTGGTTTTAACAAATTAAAGAATATCATTAAAGTAGCGAATCCGCTGCTTTTTTTATTTTATAAAGCAATTAGCATGAGGAGGAGTTAGATAAATGAAACTAACTAAGCAAGAACAAACCGTTATTATCGGTCAGTTAATAAATAACGTTATCGGTATGGATTTAGTAAAACAATGTATTGATCCGCAGAAACTAGAAAAGGCTGTAGCTATGCATAATGAAATAAGTGATGATATGACGCCAAAGCAAACGAGAGAATCGTTTATTAGTGTGTTAGATAAAACAATTGATGAATTCCTAAAAGCTTAACCAAAAAAATGTTAAGGGATTACCGCGAGGTGGTGAATATGGCTAGGCAACGTAGCCCAGATCGTGACAAAGCATTTGAAATATATAAAGTAAGTAAAGGTGAGAAACCATTAATTGATATTGCAGCTGAGTTAAATCTCAAGCCTTCGCAAATCAGAAAGTGGAAATCACAAGATAAATGGGATGAGCAAATGAATGGTAACGTTACTATTGCGAAAAGGAGCGTTACCAATGTGAAAAATCCCAAAACAAAAGAAAAACTAAAAGAGATTTTAGAAGACGAAGAGCTTACCGAAAAGGAACGGCTCTTTTGTTTGTATTACGTGAAATACTTCAATGGTACACAAGCTGCAATCAAGGCTGGATATACCAAAGAGAGCGCTCATGTTCAGAGTAGTCGATTATTACGACGTGAACGAGTTTCTTCTTATATTAAGGAGCTTAAAGGTGAGTTAGTTGAAAATGTATTTGTAGAAGCGATGGATGTATTGAAAGAGTACATTAAGATTGCTTTTGCTGATATTACTAATTACCTTAATTTCGGTCAAAGAGAAGTGGTAGTTGAAGATGAAGATGGTAACGAAGTAACAAGGATAGTGAACTTTGTTGATTTGCAGGAAGCTGATATGGTCGATGGTTCGATTATTACAGAAGTAAAACAAGGAAGAGATGGCGTTTCCATCAAACTTGCCGACAAGATGAAAGCATTGGATAAATTGGCCCAGTACTTCGATTTAGTTCCAGATACATTTAAACATCAAATTGAAGAAGAAAGACATCGAATGCAGCAAGAAATGTACAAGGTACAAATCGAGAAACTTAAAGCTGATACTGACTTTGCTAAAGAACGCGCTGCTAAACTCAAAGGTCAAAAGAAAGATACTTCATTACTTGATGCATTAATAGAAGGGCGTAAACAATATGAGCAAAACAGCGATTAAGTTTTCCCCTAAACAATTGGAAGTTATCTATCGGCCATACAATTACACCTTCGATGTACTCGAAGGGACACCCAGATCGGGTAAGACAACAGCAGGGCATTTCCGCTATGCTGACTATTTGACGTGGACAAGAGATACGAATCATTTAATTACTGCATACAACCAGGAACAGGCATATCGCTTATTTATCGATGGTGATGGCACTGGATTACAGCATATATTTGGTGATTTAGCTGAGATTAAGCATGATGAACATGGCTCGCATCTTGCGATACACACTCCAAAGGATATTAAGAAGGTGTATTACAAGGGAGCAGGAAATAGTAACAGCGTTGGTGCCGTAACAGGTATGTCGCTTGGTAGTGTTGTATTTTGTGAGATTAACTTACTCAACATGGGCATGATTCAAGAGTGCTTTAGACGTACTTTCGCTGCTCAAGACCGTTACCATTTAGCAGACTTAAACCCACCTGCTCCGCATCATCCAGTTATTTCAGAAGTATTCGATGTACAGAATACTCGTTGGACTCACTGGACAATACAGGATAATCCAATTATCACTGAAGAACGCAAGCGAGAGATACACGATATTCTTTCAAAGAATCCTTATTTACTGGAGCGAGATTGGTTTGGCAAAAGGGTAATGCCACAGGGTGTTATTTATTCAATGTTTGATATGAAGAAGAACGTTGAACATGCAGTACTTGGAGAACGTTTTGAAATGTTCTTTACGGCAGATGGTGGCCAAAGCGACAGTACTACATGCAGCTGTAATATCATAACTCGTTTTAAAGATAAGTTTAGATTAATGCGAGTTGCTAACTACCATCATAGTGGTAAAGAAACCGGACAAGTTAAAGCGATGTCTGTTTACGCCAAAGAAATTAAGGTGTTTATTGAATGGTGCGTTAAACGATTCGAGATGCGCTATACAGAAGTATTTGTCGATCCTGCATGCAAATCATTAAGGGAAGAACTTCACCTATTAGGAATCAATACAACAGGGGCAGATAATAACGCTCATGATGTGAAAGGTTCAAGCAAAGGTATTGAAGTTGGTATCGAAAGGTTTCAAAACTCTATCGCTAACGAACAATTCTTTCTTGTTGAATGTGATGAATATGATCATTACCACTTTTTAAAAGAGATTGGTATGTACGTTCGTCTTGATAATGGTAGTCCAATCGATGATTTCAACCATTGTTTAGATGAAGCGCGTTATGCAAACAATTACTTCTATAAAAATTACGTGATATAATGTAGAAACAGGATAGGTATTGGAGTAGCTACCATACCGAAAAGGGATTATCCGAAATTCCTTCCTGTATATTCATATTCGGAAATCAATGTCGGAGTTGATTAAATTGGATAAAAAGGTATGTTCAAAATGCGGTATTGAGAAGCCTAATACTCTAGAATTCTTCAGGAAAGCTAGAAAAAGTTTACGTGCTGATTGTCGTGAATGTGGAAGGCTTAGCCATAGAGAATGGCTAGATAACAACAAAGAGCAACAAAAGGAATACGGTAAAAAGTACAACGAAGAAAACAAAGAAAAAAGAAAAGACTGGTTTGATAATTGGAATGCTAACAACAAAGAATACCGTAGAGAATACAAAAAAGAATATCGCATAAAAAACAAAGAATCTATTCAACAATATAGAAAAGATAATAAAGAACGGATAAGAGTAGAAACGCAGAGCAGGAGAGCTAAGAAGAGGCTTTTGCCCGCTGGATTCACTCGTAAAGATTGGGAAGACTGTAAAGAGTATTTCAGCAATAGATGTTGTTATTGCGGCGAACAATCAACTGATTTAACTCAAGAACATTTCATCCCAATGAATAAAAGTGGAGGGTATACCAAAGAGAATATGATCCCTAGTTGTGGAAGTTGTAACAGTAGTAAAAAGGATGAGAATTTCTTTGAATGGTACCCCAAAATGCCTTTCTACTCAAAAGAAAGAGAAAATAAAATACTGACGTATTTAAATACACGCAAAGAAAGAGAAGTTATCATTTAACTTCTCTTTTTCTTATGCCTGAAAAGGTGGTGACAGCATGTTTAAAGCGATCATCCGAAAAGCTAAGGAGGTGCTAACTAAATTGGGCCTTATCAAAGGAATTAAAAAAGTTACTGATAGTAGAAAGATAGCAATCGACGAAGAATCGTACAAACAAATAGATATGTGGAAAGCTCTATACAGTGGACATTTTGCTGAATGGCACGATCTTAAATATCAAACGATTGAAGGGCAGAAACAACGTCGTATGGCTTCGTTAAACATGGGGAAAGTAGTAACTCAAGAAATGGCTTCTCTTATTTTTAACGAAAAATGCTCTATTAATATATCGGACGAAAAACTATTCGATGATATTAAGAATGTTTTAGATGAAAACAACTTTATAAGGGAGTTTCAAAGATACCTTGAGTACATGCTTGCATTGGGCGGTATGGTTATCAAAGTGTACTGGGATAATGGAATTAAACTTTCGTACGTCACAGCAGACTGTTTCGTCCCTGTATCGTGGGACAACAACAAAGTTACTGAAGGTGTATTTATTAATGAATCCACTAAAGGTGGCAAGTATTATACGCTGCTCGAATGGCATTTAATCGAAGATACACAAGAAGGTAAGAAGCATGTTATTAAAAATGAACTGTATGAAAGCAAAAATAAAGGCGAACTAGGAAGAAAAGTTTCTTTAGATACTCTATATGAGAACTTAGAAGCTGCAGTATATATCAAAAACTTATCAAGACCGATATTCGTATACTTTAAACCGAATACAGCGAATAACTTTGATTTGTATTCACCTTTGGGGATCTCAATATATGCGAACTCATTAGATGTATTAAAATCTCTTGATATCGCATTCGATAGCTTCCAAAGGGAATTCGTTTTAGGTAAGAAACGCATTATTGTACCTGCTTCTGCTATCAAATATGTAACGGATCCGATTTCTGGACAACAACAACGCTACTTTGATGCATCAGACGAAGTATATGAAGCTATGAAGTTTGAAGAAAATCAGGATATAAAAGACATTTCCGTTGAATTACGCGTTGAAGAACATAAAGCGGCAATAAATGCGCTGTTAAATTACTATTCAATGCAGACGGGCTTCTCTACTGGTGCATTTAGCTTTGATGAACAAGGCGTGAAAACAGCTACAGAAGTAGTTAGTGAGAATTCCAAAACATTCAAAACTAAGCAGTCTCACGAAACAATTATTGAAGATGGTATCCGTGATTTAGTCGATATCATTATCGAAATCGCTTCTTTGTACGATGAGTTTGAGAGTACAGATGACTATGAAGTTACTGTTACCTTTGACGATTCTATTGCAGAGGATCAGACTGCTGAAATCAATAAGCAGATCTTACTTGTTACGAACAATCTAACGAGTAAGAAAAAAGCGATCATGAAAATTCATGGTGTTTCTGAAGAAGAAGCAATTCAAATGTTAGAAGAAATAACGGAAGAAAATAGAATGGCCCTTCCTGAAAACGTTGATTTCTTCGGATTGGAAGGGAATCAGCAGAAACAAAATAATGATCCAGGAGCTGAGTAATCATGGCATTACCTCCTGAGAAATTACAGCAACTCTCTATATTCGTAGTTGATATTTACAACGCGATTGAAGAAGAGTTGCTTTTAAACATGGCCAGAATCCTTAAAAACGATATGGAATTGCTACTAACTGCTGAGAATGCAGAACAATATCAACATTGGCGCAGGGTTCAATTAAATAAATTAGGAGTTCTAAACAAACAGCAATTAAATACTATTGCAAAGCATAGTGGTAAAACTGCTGAAGAAGTAAAAACAATGCTACAAAATGCAGGTTCAGCCGCGATAAATCAGCATGAAAGTATTTATACAAAGGCTGTTAAATTAGGATTATTGAAAGTTGCGCCTCCAATAAATACAAGCGCTGCTTTAATTAGCATTTTAAATGCATATGAAAGACAAGCTTTAGACGTCTTTAATTTAGTGAATACAACGATGTTAAACCAGGCGAAACAAGTATATCTTGATGTGTTAAATCAAACGGTCGGTAAGTTGCTAGGCGGTGTCATAACGCAGCAGCAAGCGCTTAGACAGGTTGTATCGAAGTGGGCGCAAAAAGGAATCCCTGCTTTTATTGATAAAGCAGGTAAACGTTGGTCTACAGATGCTTACGTGAATCTTGTTTGTAGATCAACAAGCAATAATGTAGCGAATGAGATGCAAGATGAACGCATGAAAGAATACAATGTTGACTTAGTTGAAACAAGCAGTCACTTAGGGAGCAGACCTAAATGCGCTCCATATCAAGCTAAGATCTATTCAATGAGTGGAAAAAGTAAAAAATACCCTGCATGGTCTACTACATCGTACGGAGATCCTGCAGGGCTTTTGGGTTGCAATTGTAGGCACTTGAAATATCCTTACATCGAAGGTATGTCTAAACGGACATATGAACCGTACGACTACACAGAAAATGACAGGGCATATCAAGAAAGTCAACAACAACGCGCACTTGAAAGACAGATCAAAAAAGCGAAAAGAGAAGTGAAGATGTTAGAAGCGTTAGGTGATGCAGAAGGCGTGAAGGAAGCAAAGAACAAGGTTTCACAACGTCAAGCTGCTATGAGGGAATTCATCAATCAGACGAAGCGTAAGCGTCAATATAACCGAGAAAAAATTGTATAGGAGGAATGAATTATGAATTTCGGTCAAGCGATTGAAGCCGTGAAAACAGGAGAGAAGATTTCTCGTAAAGGTTGGAATGGTAAAGGTATGTTCGTTTATTATGTACCTGCTGCATCATATCCACCAGCTACAGATATTATGAAAGAAGCATTTGGCGGAGGGAATGTCCCATACCGTGCGTACCTTGCATTGAAAACCGCACAAAACGATGTTGCCACATGGTCACCTAGTACTTCAGATGCATTAGCAGAAGATTGGGAGGTTGTTGAATAATGAAAAACACGGTGACACAAGAAGATATTAATAGCATTTTAGGAAAAACTCATTGGACAGTAGAAGAGTTTCACGGCAAATGTACTGTAGTAGTTGCTAAATTACCAAACGGATTTATCCTAACTGAATCGAGTGCATGTGTAGATCCTGCTAATTATGATGTGAAAATCGGTATTGAATGCTGTAAAGAGCGCATTGTAAATAAAGTTTGGGAATTGGAAGGATATCGTTTGCAATGTGAACTTACAAAGAAAGGAGCGCTTTAATATGTTAAAACCGTTTAGATTACGAGTAAAAGGAATGCAGTTCTTTTCAGAAGGAGGGGACAACCCACCAGCTGCACCGGAAGGAGGTGATCCAAGTGTAACACCACCAGAAACTACACCGCCAACGAATCAAGAACCACCTGCGCAACAGCCTACTACTTTTACACAAGAGCAGCTGGACGAAGCTAAACAACAGCAAGAAGCAGCATTCTTGAAAAAGTTAGGTGTAGAGAACTTAGATCAGCTGAAACAAACCGTAAAAGGTTGGAATGAGTACCAAGAGTCACAGAAAACAGAGCAAGAAAAGACAAACGAAAAGCTAACAACCTTTGAGACTCAATTGAAAGAAAAAGATGAGTCTCTTTTTAATGCTCAGGCACAAATAGCTGCGCTTAAATTAGATATCAAAGAAGAAAAGAACTTAAGTGCAGTTATTACTCTAGCAAAAACAAAGGTTAGTGATGATATAGACATTACAAAAGCTATCGGAATGGTAGTTGAAGAGTTTCCTCACTTTAAAGGTGTAGTGGAAGAACCACAAGGAACTCCAAAGCCTACATTTACAACTGGTCTACATCAGAAGAAAACATTAACTGAAGCAGAACAATGGGCTGCAGCATTTAAATAGATTCAATTAAAACAAAATTAGGAGTGATTTATTAATGGCTACATTAAATTATGCTTCACAATATCAACAAGCACTTATTCAAAAGTTTTCAAAGGGTTTATCATTCGGTGCATTATACTCTACACCAAACAACGAAATCGTAAAATGGACAGGCGCGAAAACAATCATGATTCCACGTATTAAAGTAGGTGGATATACAGACGTTAACCGCGATGTTGTCGGAGGTTACACGCGCCGTGTTGATAACTCATTCGAACCAAAAACTCTAGGTCATGACCGTGAATTCAGTACACTGGTTGATCCGGTAGACGTTGATGAAACAAACATGGCTTTAACAATTGCGAATATCACTCGAGTATTCAATGAAGAAGAAGCGATTCCAGAACACGACAAATACATGGCTTCAAAATTATATGCTGAATACACTGGAGTAGGTAAAACTGCAGATGTTACAGTATTAACTGCAGCAAACATCTTAGGTGTATTTGATCAAATGATGTTAGAACAGGATGAAGCAGAAGTACCACAAGATGGCCGTTTACTTTACGTAACTCCTGCTGTTAAAAAGTTATTAAAAGAAGCAGAAGGAATCCAACGTACATTAGAAGTTGCAGGTGGCGGAAAAGACATCAATCGTAACGTGTACTCACTAGATGACGTAACAATCGTAAATGTTCCTTCTTCTCGAATGAAAACAGCATACAACTTTACAAATGGAGCTGTACCAGATGCAGCTGCAAAACAAATCAACATGATCTTAATTCATCCACTTTCAGTAGTAGCGCCACAACAATATGAATTTGTCGATTTAGAATCGCCGAGCGCATCAACTAGAGGTAAATATTTTTACTACGAGCGCAAGTACTGGGATGTATTTATCTTAGGTGCTAAAGTGGATGGTGTTAAATTCAATATCACTTCTGCATAAGAGAGGCTTTTATAGCTTCTCTTTTTTTATTATGAAAGGAATGGTGGTTACATGAGTAACACAGTAAAAGTAAAGCGATTGAATAAAGTATTGAACATCGAACGTGACTTCTTAGCAAGTTATCTGAATGATGGCTTCGACCAGATTAACGAAGATGGCAAGATAATCAAGCGTGCTACTGGAGGACGTAACATCTCTGTAGCAGAGCACAATAAAGCACTCGACAAAATCGACGAGCTAGAGGCAGAACTTTCTGATTTAAAAGCGCCGAAAAAATCTGCTGCTAAGTAGGTGATCACATGTCGTATATAGATGCTGATTACTATAACAACGAATACAAAGGTACCCCGGTATCTGATGCAGCGTTATTAGAGAGACTTATCGGTCGTGCTAGTGACCAAATTGATCACATTATAAATTATAAGTTGGAAGGCGTTGACTTCGACAAGTTGGCGCCTTTTATTAAAAAGCAGGTAAAGAAAGCAACTGCTGCACAAGTCGAATTATTAGCAATCAATGGAGAGACTTCCGCAACTGTAAGTGAAGGTGGCGGAGGATTCTCTGTAGGTTCTTATTCTGAGGATGGTGTGAGCGCAGGAGATAATAATACATCTAATTTCTATACTCAGTATGCAATTTCAGTTACGAAGTTTCTTAGACCAACTGGGTTGTTATATGCAGGTGTGTGTGTACATGGCTAAACCTATGAGACGTTCATTATTAATCCATACAGTTGAGTATTTGAAGTATAAGGGTGAGGATGATACTTGGGGTGGTAGTGATAACTACGAACCTGCTGTAACGATTGAAAGGGTTCGAATTGAACCTAAAAAGACATTTGTATCTAATGGTAATGGTGATAGCACTGTAATGCAAACACTCTTATTTCATGATGCGGTACATTCAACGCCTGTCACTTTCAAAGAGAAATCCAAAGTTATATTTAACGGAAAAGAAATGACCGTTAGCAAAGTTAGTGACTTTTATGATAGAAGCACTCTTCATCATGTGGAGGTGGTGCTTGTATGATCCTATTAAACATTAGAATCGATACACCTGCAATTGAGGGTAAAGTCATTGAAGCTACTGAAAAAGCACAATTCGCATTAGATCAGCAGGTGTTGAAAGATAGTAACTTTTATATACCGAAAGATACTGGCGAGTTAGAACGTTCGTCTATTCGTTTTAGTAGGCCTGGGGAAGGTCATATAGAATGGAACACTCCCTATGCACGGAGGAATTTTTACGGGGTGAATTTCAATTTCTCTCATGACAATAATCCTAACGCGACATCGCTTTGGTTTGAGCACGCAAAGGCTAGGAACGTAGCTGATTGGGCTAGATTGGTTGAAGAAACTATAAAAAATCATTTATAAAAGTTTAAATCCATAGTAAAATATAATTGAGGGTTATAATATATTTTAGGAGGTTTTACTATGGGGAGACCTTTCGTAGACATAAGCGGGCAAACATTCGGGAGATTAAAAGTTTTAAAGTATACAAGAAGAAAGAATAGTTACACTATGTTCATGTGTGAGTGCGAGTGTGGTAATACAAAAGAAGTTTCTTCTCATCATCTAAAGAGAGGGAACACAATTAGTTGTGGATGCTATCAAAAAGAAAAGAATCACGAGAAGAAACACGGTGAAACTGGAATGAAATCGTATAAATTATGGTCTCAAATTAAACAATGGTGCTATAATTCCAAAAATCAGTCGTTTAACAAATACGGTGGAAAAGGGATTAAAATATGTGACGATTGGCATGATTATACTGTATTTAAAGAATGGTTATTCAAATCAGGATATGAAGATAGTATGACTGTAGAAAGGATCGATACTAATCGTGATTATAGTCCTGAAAATTGTAAATTAGTTCCTCTGCACAACCACTTAAAAAACAGAAAAAGTAATATTTTTTTGGAATACAAGGGAAAGAAAAAGAATTTGTCAGAATGGGCAGATGAGGTAGGGGTTAATTACAGAACAATTCTCGGTAGATACAGGCGTGGAATTCGACCTCCAGAACTTTTTATTCCTTCAAGACCAAAAAATAATAGTAATTTAATAGGTGAAAAGTTTGGAAGATTAACTGTAGTTGAACGAGTCGAAAGTGACAAACATAATAATGTCAGATTAAAGTGTGTTTGTGAATGCGGTAATTCTAAAATTATTAATCGAAATGCTTTAGCTACAGGAAGAACTACATCATGTGGTTGTTATAACAAAGAAGCTTCTTCTAATAGGTCGAAAACACACGGTGCGTCTAAAACGCCTGAATACGTAGCAATTATTAATATTATAGGTCGTTGTGAAAACCCTGATCATCCTGAGTATAAAAATTATGGTGGCAGAGGTATTACTGTTTGTGAAAGATGGAGATTATCACCAGGATTATTTGTTGAAGATATGGGTGAAAGACCTTCACCAAATCATTCAATCGACCGAATAGATGTAAACGGTAATTATGAGCCATCGAATTGCAGATGGGCTACATTATCAGAGCAGGGTCATAATAAACGCGTTAGTGAAAGAAGTTCTACTGGTATTACAGGTGTAAGTTATGATAAAAAGCTAAAGAAATATAGAGCGTGTATAAGAGTTAACGGTAAGGACTACCGTTCGAAGCGCTTTGATAATATAGAAGACGCGATTCAAGCGAGAAAAGAATTAGAAGAAGAACATTTAAAGTCATCTTAACGGATGGCTTTTTTAATGGCCTTTAAAGGAGGTGAACTGGTGAAATGGCTCATTGATTCAGTTATCAAACACCTAAATACTAATTTTCCATCATCTATCATGTTTGCTCCTGTAAAAGTAGATTTGCTCGATATCGGGACAAACAATACACCAAAAAAGAGCATTGCTATAAGGATGACACCTTCGGCATTAGGTGATCAATATTTTGATGGTGAACTACTAAACAAGCAATTTCAGATTCTTGTTAAAAGTGATAACCAATTAGAGGTTAATAACACAGCAGAAGCAATTGCAAGAGAACTAAATAACGTTCACAGGCGTGTTTTCAACGCTATTGATGGCTCCTATACACTAAGGCGATTAAATGTGTATGTGGAGCCTAATTTCGTTGAGAAGACAGCAGTAAACGAGTTTATATATACCGCGCTTTTTAGCGCTGAACTATACGAAGGCGAATAAACGATAAGGAGAATGCATAATGGCATATCTATTGAATCATCTTTATAAATTTGAGATCAATACAGGAACGAAGGCTACTCCTAAGTGGTCTGTTATCGCTAAAGGGATTACTTCCGTAGATCCAGACAATAACGAGGAAGTAGAAGAAGATTACTATTACGACGGAGGCGGAGCTTCTGAGCGTTCCGTAGTAGGTTTTATGATGAGCTATGGCTTTGAAGGTCATCGATCTTATGGTGATGAAGCACAAGATTTCATATTCAAGAAGATTAATCAAATTGGTGACGCTCGTAAGACTGAATTCCGTGTGACTGAGCCTGGTGGAGATAAGTGGGAAGGTCCTGCAACTATCTCAGAGATTAAAGCTCCTGGCGGCGACGCGAATAGCAAGGGTGAGGTTGAGTTCAACATTGCATTTGACGGAGCTCCAGAGTTAACAGAGAAAGCTTCCGCTTAATCCTCTGCGTTCCCCTTCCATTCATGCTATCAATTACATTGAGAGGGAGCTTTTATAGGTTCCCTCCTCAACGATAGCTTTTTTAGAGTGATAAAAATAGTACAAAATATGTTTTTAACTTATTCGAATAAATTAAAAACTGTCTCGACGGAGGCAAATACAAAAAAACCAAGGAGATAACTATAATGACAACTTTACAATTTACTTTCGAGAAAACTTACAAAGAGATTGACGTAGCAGGAAAGCTTTACAAGGTGAAATTCGATGATGACTCAATGCTTACTTATCAAGAAGGGTTCGTATCTTATGAGAAGAAAGCAAAAGAGCTTCAAGATGCTGCATTAGATATCCGAGAAGCTACTGTTGAAGAGTTACGTGCTATGAATCTTAAACAGCGTGAACTTATGAAAGAAGCTATTGAGTTATTCTTAGGAGAAGATACATTTGATGAGCTATATGAGAAAGCAGGACGATATCTAATGAATCTTGTTAGCTTAATCGACTACTTAACTAAGATTGTAGAAGAAGAACTACAAAGCAAAGCTGGAAGCTCATTAGACGAATACTTAATCAACTCTAAGAAGTAAGGTGAGCTAATATGAAACCTAGATTTACTCTTACAGAGAGAAACGTAGATAGATTCCATTGGCATGGGGTTGACATTGAGCTCAATCTCTCCTATGACAACATACTAGTTATGTTTCAGTTGTTTGATGATAAGAAGGTTTCTGACAATGTTAAGCTTCCAGTAGCACTCAATATGCTTGTAGTAGAACGCAGCTTACTAGCTCAGCTTAACGGAGATCAGCAGAACAAACTGCTCATTGATATCTTCAAAGTTAAGCTTAATATTGACTTAGAGAATACAGAGAGAGTCAATGAGATGACCAATAAAGATAACTCCACAGATGTAGCTGAAGAGGACGAGACATTCCAAGAGGTTCCTATAGTTGATTTTACTATAGACGCTGAACGGATTTTCTCGTCCTTTTTGTTTGACTACAAAATTAATCTAATCGAGCAGCAAGGAAAGCTACTCTGGAACGAGTTTCTAGCTCTATTTAACAACTTATCAGAAGAGACACCTATGAAGACTGCTATTAAGTACCGCACTTGTGAAGTCCCTAAGAAGACTAAAGACAATGCGGATCAGGTGAAGGATATTAAGAAGAAAAAAGCCTTTTATGAGCTTCCTCAAGCGAAGGCTATGAGGGAGGCTAGAGAGTTGAAAGCTTACGAGGACCGCATGAGACGTTACAAGGAAGCACGCAAGCAACTAGCTCAAGAGAACAAGGTTATTAAACCTACAGAGGATTAAGACCTCGTAGCAGTGCTCCTGGAGACTCTTTAAATTAGACAACTAAGGAGCGTGAATATACATGGCTGACGGAAGTGTAAAGATAGATGCCCGAATAGACAATTCTAATATACGTAGCGATGTTGAGAGAATCAATAGAGAGCTAGGTAGAATGGGTTCGAATATGAGCTCTGTAGGTCGAACTATTCGACAAGCTTTTAATTCTGAGATTAATAATCTAGGGAGTAATGTAGGTTCGAATGTAAACAATGTAAACGAATTGCTCAGCTCTATAGGAATCAATATGGTATCTATAGGGCAGCAGGCACGTTCAAACTTTGATAGTGGCTTTAACCCTCTTGACGGAGATGTAAGAGGAGAAGTTTCAGAGGTTAACGGGGAGCTTATACGAATTGGAGCCAATATACAACAAATAGCCGCTCAGATCAGAAATGAATATCAATCCGAGATAGATAGGCTTAGCAATATTACCTCAAATGAAGTCACTCAAATAAATAACGAAATTAGCCGTATAGGAAACGGAATGAACAGTACTACTAGTGAAATGACACGTACCTTCGGATCTGAGTTTACTCGTATGAATAGTGACATAACAAGAGGATACACTCAAGTTTCTGCTGCTCACCAGGGAATGATGAACGAAATGAAAGCTTATCAGACTCAAATGAAAGCAGGTATGTCTGGAGCTAGGGAGGCTCAAATAGAGGCTCAATACGGATATTTTGAATTAATGCAGTCTGCAGGCTCTTATACAGGTTCTGTAGATGACATGATAGCTAGAATCAATGAGTTAGGAGCAGCTCAGAAGGCGGCAAACGATCAAGCTATTAACTCTAATAGAATGGCTCTAGTGAGTATCTACCAAACTATAGGGACTCTTAATAACGCAAGCTCCACAGCTTCCCGTTTCCAGAATAACCTTACTACAATGAATAACCCTTTGTATAACACTAGTAGGCTTGCGTTGACTGCAGTAGATTCATTGGACAGACTAGCACGTTCTGGAAGCCCTCAGCAACTCGCTCTGGAGTTCTTAGGAGCGAACGCTTCTGTTAAGCAATACAATGACTTTATTCGAGACCTGGGAACTCAGATGATGGCTCTACCTGTAATCTTTGGAGTCGCTGCTGCTGCTGCAACTAAATTCTACGGAGCTCTTCACGGGAGAGCTATGGAAGAAAATACAAAGTACGCTGAAGCCTTCAATAACATGTTAGAAAAGTTAGCTAAAGCATTTGAGCCAATGGTCCAAGCGTTCGCTTCTGTTATGACTCCTATGTATAACTTTATTGCTAAACTGGCTGAGATGGTGATCCAATTCAATGAAGCTTATCCTGTATTAGCTAAGTTTATACAAGGAATGATGATGCTTGTTCCTGCCTTGATGGTAATTCTAACACCTTTAGCCCTAGGGATTGGATACTTTAAAGGGTTAAGAGCTATCTTGTTTGCTATTAAACCTGTCATTATGCCAATCATTACAGGGTTCTCTATGATGTCTGCTCCTGCATGGATATTAGCCGCAGCAATAGCCGGACTAGTAGTAGGGTTTACTCACTTGTGGAAAACTAGTGAAACATTTAGAAATGGAGTTTTAGGAGTAATTGCAGTCATTAAGCAATGGACCGCCTCTTTGATGGACCTTGGAGGAAAAGCCTTAGTAGCTACACTTGCAGGCTTGAAACAGTTTGGAGCATTAGCTATGGAGCTAGGGAAATATCTTGGCTATGTACTTCTTACAGGTGACAGCTTCAAAGATGTAATATCCAATTTGCCTGCTCCTATACAAGGAATAGCAACTGCTCTAGCTCCTGCTATGGTGGCTCTTAATAGCTTTGGACAAACTATAGCAAACTTAGGGAAGTATATATGGAGTGTCATTGCAGTAGGAGACGTTATGAATGACTGGATAACTCACTTGCCTGTAGGCTTCCAGAATGCGGCTCTACTTATGGGGAATGCAGTAATGGCTATCCGTACTACTGTTACCTCTATGGTAGAAGCAATAAGGCTCGCTCTAGGTGGAGATACTTCACAACTAGGACAAATCTTTATGAATATTATCCCATCTCTAATAGCTATGCTTGTGGGAGGTCTCCCAGGACTTCTAATTACTGCAGCTCGTTTCCTACCTACGATAGTACAAGGGATAAACTCAATGTTTCCTATGTTGCTAACTACAATTACTACAGTAATAGATGCTATGGTTAATTCGATAGTATTATATCTCCCTAAGTTCATTGAACAAGGTGTAGCAATCCTTACAAAGGTTATTGAAGGACTTCTACAAGTTCTCCCTATTGTAGTAACTACTTTAATTAATGTAGCCGTTACGATGATTAATACTCTTGTGAATACTATAGGTACATTACTTCCTATTATCTTGAATGCAGGGATTAAAATCTTAATGGCAATACTTGACGGAATCGTGAATAACCTTCCTAAACTTATAGATGCTGCATTAAAGATAATGGATACTTTATTAAATGCTCTTATTACATTACTTCCTAAAATCTTAGATGCAGGTATTAAAATCTTAATGGCTCTTATTAATGGGATTGTAAAGATTCTGCCTAATCTAGTAGACACGGCTATCATGCTTGTAAATAAAATTATTGAGATGATTATTACTAACCTTCCTAAAATTATAGATGCAGGTATTAAAATCTTAATGGCTATCGTTGACGGAATCATAAAAATGCTTCCTAAGATTGTAGATGCTGCCGTTAAGATAATTACTCAACTTGTAAATATAATCATGCAGAATCTCCCTAAGATAATTGAGTCAGGTATTAAAATCTTAATGGCAATTATCAAAGGTATTATTCAAATTATGCCTCAGTTAGCTGTAGCAGCTCTAAAGATTATCTATGAAATAGCAAAGGCTATTATTACTAACCTTCCTCAGATCCTTGCTGCAGGTGTGCAGATACTTTGGTCTCTTATTAAAGGTATCTATTCCGTGTTAAGTAGCTTGTGGAGCGCTATTACAGACAATGTTATCGGAGGAATTAAGAAATGTTTCTCTAATGCAGGCTCTATGCTACTAAGCGCAGGTAAAGACATAGTACGAGGATTAGCAGACGGAATTAGTGGAATGGCTTCCGATGCGATAAATGCAGCTAAAAAGATGGCTGGTAAGGTAAAAGATGCAGTCACAGGTTTCTTTGATATACATTCTCCTTCCCGTGTAATGAAGAAAGTCGGTGGATTCGTTACTGAAGGTTTAGCCGTGGGAATTACAGATATGACAAGCGATGCAGTAAAAGCTGCTGAGATGATGAGCTCTGCAGTACTGGACGGTTTTGAAGCTTTATCTAATGATATCGAACTAGGAAACATTGTAGGGAATGATAACTTCCAAGGAATGGACTTAGGAGTAACTCCAGACTTCAAGCTTCCTAAGATGGATGATGTTATTAAAGGTTCTGTATCAATGGCTCCTACTGCATATGAGCGTATGAGTGGCTCTGTTAAGGCAGAGAAGGAAACTCGTAAGGCAGAAGCTCAAAATGGCTCTGACGAGAAGCAACCTACTTACATCATTATGGATAAAAAGGTTGTCGGTGAAGTTATCTCTGAGGACGTTGACAGTGCTAATAAGCGTAGAAGTAGCAGACTTGCACAGTTTAACCCTCAAGTTATGCCAGCTTTCTAGTATAAACTTACGAGCCTTCCCTCTGGGAGGGCTCAAATAAAAATAACTAAGGAGGATACTCACGTGACTAGCTTTAAATTCAACGGAATCAAAAAAGATTACCTGTTCATTTTGATGGGGTTTAACCGCTCTGCGTGGGCTCCTATTGAACGAGACATATTGACAGTGCCCGGACATCCTGGAGGGTATCACCTGCAGACTAACACAAAAGTACGAACTATCGAGGTCCCTGTCATCGTTAAAGCAAGAGACCAGGCGGATCTACAGAAGAAGAAGGAAGACTTAGCATGCTGGCTTATTCAAGATGAGCCAAAGGAGCTTATCTTTGACGATGAGGCAGACAGAACATATATGGCTATGCTAGACGGGGAGACAGACTTAGATGAACTTATCTTCAGAGGAAAAGGAACTATCCGCTTTGTATGTCCTATGCCTTATAAGCTAGGTGAAACTAAGACAGAAGACTTTGCTATTAAAGGTACAGATTTGAAAGTAAATATAGCCAATAAAGGGACTGTAGAGTCTAGCCCTATAGTAGAGGTGAATGTTCTAAATAAGAGCCCCTTTATAGATGTCTGGAATGGCAATGAATACTTTAGACTTGGATATCCCACAGGACCCATGACAAAGCTAGTAGCTCAAGAGGATAGAGTCATTTGGGACAAGATGGACAATTTAAGTAAATGGAATCCTCACAATGGGCCGCTTGGCTCACTCTTTGAAGGAGCTGGAGCTATGGAGATAGCAGGGAGTGGACACGGTTTCCGTCCTAGCACTTATGGACCTGTTAAAGAAAATACATGGTATGGTCCAATTCTTAAACAGTCTCTTCCTCCTGGAGGAGCTACAGACTTTAAAGTTGATATGAGACTTTCTTTTGACTCTCTTAGCTATGACAGAATGGGAACTATTATGCTCTTCTTATTAGATGCTAATGACAATATCGTTGCTCAATTAGGAATGAAGGACGAATACGACACTTCTTCAATCACAAAAGCTTATACAGTCATAAATGATGGACCTGAAGAGAAAACGCTTATAGATGATACTGGAAGGACACCTGGCTCATTCACAGACTTTAGAGGACATGTGATGTTAACGCGAGAGGGAAATACTTGGACAGCTTATTCTGCTTTATATAAGAAAGGAACTTATCAAGATTATGAAACTATCATTGAAACCTGGAATGATGTCAACAAGTCCAATCCCGCCACTACTTCTATAGTCACTAAAGTAGCAATAGGAATCTTCAAATATGGGGATTACAGTCCATTAGATGCTATTTTTATAGAAGACTTAAAAGTGTATAAGAAGTTTAGTGTACCAGTAGATGCAACTCCCTATATTGTGGACCAGGGAGACACTGTAGTTGTAGATACTGAGAGAGCTCTTGTGACAGTTAACGGGAAAGATGCTATCAATATTAAAGAGTTATTTAGTGAATTTCCAGTTGTCAATAGAGGAGAAAATGAAATAATCGTACGCCCTAAGAATATAGGGACTGCCAAAGTAACATACAGGGAGAGATACAGATAATGGGAAAACGAAAAGGAGATCTTCACATAGTTGATTACATTACAAGACAAGTGATAGCTACTATACGTCCTCATGGTTATATTGAGGACAAGCGTCACTGGGAAATAAAGAACTCCATTGATATATTAGATGTTAAATTACTTGAGAGCTCAAAATATATCCCTTATCTTCAGCAGCAAAATATCATCTTGAAAGAAACGCGTCCAGGTATAATGACACCTTATGTGATTACCTCTGTAGAGAAGGATTCTGCTGCTAAGACAGTTACAATCCTTGCTAGTGGTGAATGGACCTTACTAGATGCTGACGGTTATATTGAACCTAAAAAGTTCGACTCTCTCAAAGCAGAAGAGTATATGAGAATAGCCCTTAAAGGGACTGACTGGGAAGTCGGTAAAGTAGAAGCAACAGGGACACGTACGCAATACATTAAAGAGTTTGTATCCCCTTTGAGACTTCTTAATTTAACTGCTACAGAGTTTAATCATTATGAGCTTCAATATAGGGTTACTATCCAGGGAGCTAGTATCAATAAAAGATACGTAGACTTAGTAGAAAAGCGTGGTAGATACACTGGGAAGGAAATCAATATAGGTAAGGACTTGCAAGGGATTACTCGTACAGAAAACTCTGACGGTGTAATTACTGCTCTAGTGGGTTACGTTACTGTCCAGGGAGCAAACGGTCAAGATGAGGTAATTACTGTAGCAGATATTAATAATGGTATTCCCTACGTGGTTGACGATGAAGCATTTCAACGTTGGAACATTAATGGTAAGCATCGCTTTGGGTTTTATACTCCAGAGACTGATAATCAAAATATGACTCCAGAGCGTTTAATGACTCTAACAAAGGCAGCTCTGAAGAAGCGAGTAGATACTAACTTAGTTTATGGAGTTGACGCTGTTTCGTTGGCTAGAGTAGCAGGGATGTCACATGAGGCAATAAATGAAGGTGATACTGTATACATTAAAGACAAGACGCTTAACCCTCCTTTATATTTAGAAGCTCGTGCGATTGCTGCAGACGAGTCTTTCAAGGATCCCCGTCAAGATAAAATCTATTTCGGTAACTATAGAGAGATAGAAGATGTAAATGATTCTCTCATGAAGGCTTATCAACGTATTTTATCTTCTCTGCAAGACAAAGTACCTGCAGAAGTATTTAAGCAGCTAGACGAAAAAGTAAATGGTCAGACTGATGCAATTGCAGAGGCAGGAGCTAAAGCGGACCAGGCTCATGAAGATGCTAAAACTGCAAAGGATTTAGCTACAGAGATAGAAAGTAACATGAATCAGATGCAAACGGCTATTATTGAGAGTCCTACTGCTCCTACAGATAAACTAGAAGCGGGGAAAACTCTATGGCTTGACTCCAGTGATTCTTCTGCTAAGATATTGAAACTCTGGAATGGTACTGACTGGGAGCCACTTGTTCCCGACACTGTAGGAATTACTACAGAGATTACGAATATTAAAGGTGAACTAAGTACAAAAGTTACCGAAACTCAAATGCAGGAGTACATTGGTGAACTAGGAGCGGATAACCTCTTATTGAATACTCAGTTTGTTAAAAAGAAAGTAAATGACTTCGGAGACGTTACCGAAGAGACTCCTTCACTTGAAAGATGGAACCCTGACGCTGATGCTGTTGACAGAAAGATTACCGTAGATGAATCTAAGAGATACAAACAAAGTAGGTCAGTTAAGATTGAATCTACACATACAACAACTAATGTCTGGCATGGTATCTATCAAGATGTACCTGCTTATCAGAAACAAGGAAAGTTCCAATTCTCTGCTATGTTATACACTGAGGATAAATATGCTATCTCACTAGGTGCTGCATTTAAGGTAGAGTTCTTCAATGGGACGACTTCAGTAGGGGGATACAAGCAAGTTGAGTTCCAAGATAAGCTAGTAGATGGACAATGGACTAGATTCACTATAGATCATGACGCTCCAGATGCTCCAATCACTCATGCACGTATAGAAGTGTGGATTAGGAGAGCTGGTACTGTATGGGTAGCTGAGCCACAGTGTAACGCAGGTGAGAAACTTCCTGTCTATATGGAAAACCCAAAAGACATTGTAAACTATGACGCTATGGTTAAAGAGGTTGCTGACCGTGTGACTAAGTCAGAATTCAATACAGTTAACTCTAGTTATGATACAAAATTCACTCAGACTAATCAGGAAATAAACTTACGAGCTAAATCTACTGATGTTTACACTAAAGATGAAGGTGATGGACGATATGGTAGTAAAGCTGTAGTGGATAGACATGATTCTGAGTTGAAAGTAAATGCTCAGGAGATTTCTCTCCGTGTTAAAGACAATGAAATTTCTGCAAAGTTGAACCTCACAGCTCAGACTGCTTTGATTCAAGCTCAGAAGATAAATCTTGACGGCTACGTTGAAGCTAAGCATATCAAGACAGGTAGCTTAAAAGGCGTAGTAATCATGACAGAGGACCCGTCTAGCTCTAATAACCATATGAGACTAGAGAAGCAGAACCTTACTCTATATGGGACTGGAAGGTCACGTGGGTACCTAGGATTCGTACCTACCACAGATGGCTCCTTTACAGAGGCTCTTGTACTCGGTAATGATTACTCTGGAGCAGGTGGAGACGTCAATGATGCTTTAGTGTTTGACCATACTACTCCAAGTTTGACAAACTATACTTCTTCAGTAGCAAGCATAGGAGTAGCTTCTGGGAGAGACTCAACCGGTAAAATAACAAAGCACTCATATTTATCTTTTGAAAGATATTATCACAAAACAACTCTCCAATCAAAAGGTGGAATAGACTTAAACGCTAGTGCGGATATCTATATCAATGCTAGTCATTTAGGAAGTGTACGCGCGAGAGCTAAAGGATATAACTTCTTAAATGTTGCGTCAGACACTTTCATATTTAGTAAAGAACGTACTCAGATATCGAATGACTTCATAATAAAATTGGATGATACTGCTAATCTGGAAGCAGTTGCTACAACGTACAACAACATGCATATTAAAGTCCATAAAGGAACAAGAAACAAAGAAGGTTTCTACTTCCTTGAGAGATATGATCCTGCAGATGGGATTTACACTATGTATGCAAACGTAAACTGTAAAAGCTTGTGGGCTGCATTTGATGTCTCTGGTGTAACTTGGACTCAACGTTCAACCAGAGAGATAAAAGCAGACATCCAAGCAATCCAAAGTGATGAAGTTGACGCTTTAATGCTATTGAAACCTAGTCAATATTTCTTGAATAAGGATGTAGAAGAGTACGGGATTGAATACTTGAGAGAACATTCTAGTGATTTCCTACAATATGGTTTCGTTGCAGAGGAAACTCCAGAGCAATTCCAAGGCAGAGACAAGAGATCTGTAGTGCCTTACTCCTTGATTACTGTAAACATTGCAGCTACTCAGCAGATTATGTTAAGACAGAACGAACAACAAAAGGAAATAAACTCTTTGAAAGAACAAAACATAGCTCAAGAGGAAAGAATATCCAAACTCGAGGCACTTGTACAACAATTATTAGCTAATTAAGTGAGAGAGCAGCAATAGGCTGGTCTTTTTTATTTTGGAAGGAGTGAAAACGATGCAAGAAATTATTGAGTTAAAGCAAGAGATCCAACAAATTAAATCAGATCAAAAAGATATAAAGAATGACATTCGAAACTTAGAGTCTCGTACTTTAGGGAATGAAAAAGACATCGTTAATATAAATAAGCAACTTGATAAAATCAGTGCTAATACCACATGGATTCTCCGCATCATAATTGGTGCGATTGTAACTGCACTAATTGGATTGTTATTGAAAGGAGGTGTATAAGACTTGCCACTTACAAAAGAAAATATTTTAAAACGTTTGCGCAACTGGAAAACATGGGTTGCGCTTTTTTCATGCTTTGGATTAATTTTATCAGTCTTTGGAATGACCGGATTCGAAGGCAACTTGGATAAGGTGGAAAAGGCTGTTTATTTATTTGGAATCGCTCTAGGTATTTGGACTGATCACGAAGAAAAAGGAGAAGATGCTTAATGAAAAAATCAATTAAACTAGCTTCCTCTGTATTTATGACTCTATTGCTCCTGTTAAGTTTCACTACAGGGGCTTTTGCTGATAGAACACTTATTATTCCTGATTTGCCGAAACAACCATACCGTTATGGTGTTGGAGCTTACGAGGGTGTTGTAGCGCATAGCACAGCGACTCCAGAAGCTCCAGCTATTAATATTCAAAAATATGAAACTCGTACATGGAGAAATGCCTTCGTACACTATGCAGTCGATTGGAACGAGACGATTCAAATTGCGGATACACGTTATATTGCGTATGGTGGTGGCCCAGGTGCAAATAAACGTTTTGTACACGTCGAACTGTGTGAAACATCTGATTATGATAAATTCAAAGTTTCATATGATAAATATGTGAAGCTTCTGGCTAAAATTTTACGTGACCGCGGATTATCTGTAGAAAAAGGATTGTGGACTCACTATGATGTTACGAAGTATCTTGGCGGCACAGATCATGAAGACCCACTTGATTACCTACACAGCCACGGTGTATCTGAAGCTCAATTCAGAGCAGATGTACAGCGAGCATACAATAATTCTAGCGTGGATGTTTCTGTTCCTGGGAAGCCATCTAAACCAGAAGAAGTACCAACTGCAAATGTTGAAGGAGTTGCATACATTCAAGGTAATAACGTTAATTTACGTAAAGGCCCAGATGCAAGCTACTCTGTTATTCGTCAACTAAACAAACCAGAATCATACCAAGTGTGGGGCGAAAAAGATGGATGGCTAAATCTTGGTGGAAATCAGTGGGTATATAATAATCCTTCTTATATCAAGTTTGAGAAGAAAGAGCCAGTTAATCCGATTGTAGGAAAGCGTGTCGTTTCTAAAGTGGACAACCTACGTTTCTATGACTCTGCTTCCTGGGCAGATAAAGATGTTGCTGGTTCACTAGATGCAGGATTAGGTTTTACAATCGATGCGAAAGTAACTGTAAATGGTTCACCACAATACAAAGTACACAACAGTAAAGGGAAAACATACTATATAACAGCAAATGAAGCCTATGTGTATGTGAATTAATGTTAAAAACCGTCTCCTTTGTGGGGACGGTTCTTTTGCAAAGAAATATTCGATAACTAAGCAATATATGAAAGAAATTCAACTAAAGATGGGTACTTATGATCAGGGAATTTTTGATTGTAAAAGTAGGTAAAAATGAAAAGAAGAAGCAATGTTAGGCCTAAAAACAATAGAACATCAAGGGATGTAAATATTCTTCCTAAGGCAGATGAAAACGATGAACTGGTCGTATTCATTAAAAATACCCTCCAATAAATTTTTATATATTGAAAGATAACCATAACATATAATGTTGGGGATTTGTCAGAAAAGTATAATAAATACAAATGAATAAATTATAAGTTCAACAATTTTAAATGGCAAATGAATCGTCACAATACAAAGTACACAACAGCAAGGGCAAAACATACTATGTAACTACAAATGGAGCCTATGTACATGTGAAGTGAAAACAAAAGCCGTCCTTTTGGGCGGCTTTTTTATGTATTATACTCTTTTCCAATGATATCTTGTTATCGCATTACTTAATTCTGTTTTTGGAATATCTTTGTATCTGATATTCACCCCATCAACAGTAAGATAACTTTCTCCTGTAATTTCATGAACTCCTGATTCCACCTCATATCCCTTTTCTCTTAATTTTTGTTCGAACGTTTTCTCTAACATTGTAATCATCCTTTCTTTCTTGTTATATATAATATAGCACTTCGTCACAGAATTTCCGGAATAGTAAAATTATTTTAGACGTGCAACAAAAGCATATCCCTTACATATAGCTAACCAACAAGTCCACTGCAAAAAAAGTAGGGCTATTTTTTATGTCTATTTTGGTAATAGCGGTACTATCGTTTTACATAGTCCAAAAGTCTGTGACTTGTTTTCGAGGCTCATGCTTTCTAACAACCTTCATTATCTTCTGCATTGTAGTTGGCGACGGCACATAATCCTTGTCATTACACAACTGTCCTAATGTATTTCTGTTTACTTTACTAGCCTTTGAAAAATCTTGTATTGAATAATCGTAGTTAGACATAAATTTAGCCAACTTTGTTCTATGTCTTCCAATACCTCTACCCCACACTTGAATCTCCTCCGTAATCTTTTTTACCATCCTGTCCAAAATGCAAAAAACTATACGCAATTGCAAAAAAGATTAGGCATATTGTGCAAGCAGTATGAAATACGATTTACCATACCAAACAAATTACGATTCACTGTTCCAATTTGATAGCCTTTTAAAACTTCGTTTCATCTATTCTAAATAGAATTCGCTCACGGAATGATACTTCAGACATTGTGAGATTACTATTTCCAATGATTCATAGCTATTTTTATCTCTTCTAATCTTTAGGGACTATTCTTCCAGAATACATGATGAGAGGTGGTGCAAACCTTTGATATTCGAGTTAGTTAGTTCCGCAGCAGTTGGTAGTGTAATTCTTTTATCAAAAATGCATCAAAAAGGAGCAACAAACGATGCATCTAAGATACAACGTATTTGTGCTAATTGTGGTTTGAGAGTGAAAGAAGGCAGAGATACCAGGACAATACAGCTGCTTCGCAAGACAAGGAATGACTGGGGTGTGGAATATGCATACCGGATTCCCTTGGGTCTTAGTTTCTCCGATTTTGAACAAAAGATACAGCACTTAGAAGATGGATTGAACCACAAGAGCAAAGTCTACGATTTCAAGCTATCAGACTTCAAATCTCTCCGTTTGAGAAAAGATATCTTAAAGCAAATGCAAAACATCATAAACAAGAAAAAATGCATTAGAAAAGAAATAGAGCTGTCCTACGATGGGTTGTTGAAGATACGAGTTTACGAGAAGGGAATACCAAGCTTTGTGAAGTTCGAAGAAGAAATGATGAAACAATGTAAAGGGTGGGAAGTACCAATCGGATATACACGAGATGGATTAGTAAAACACGACTTTGATCAGATTTCGCACATGATATCGGCCGGTATGACGGACATGGGGAAATCTAATGTATTAAAACTTATTATTACATCTCTTGTTCGTAATCAACCAGATAATACAAAGCTATTCCTTATTGATTTGAAGGGTGGTCTATCTTTTAACCGGTATCGATTCCTAAACCAAGTCGAATCAATTGCGAAAAATCCAGATGAAGCCCTACAGACTCTAAGGGAATTGCAAACTAAATTGAATGATAGAAATAAATACTTACTAGAAAACGGATACGAAGATATAAAAGAAGCTGGGGATCCGACAAGGTACTTTGTGATTGTAGATGAAGCTGCTGATTTATCAGCCTATCCAGAATGTCAGGACATTATTGTTGATATTGGAAGAAGAGGAAGAGCAGCAGGTTTTAGGTTACTTTATGCGACTCAATATCCAACGAATCAAGCTTTACCATCGCAACTACGCCAAAACATTGGTGCGCGTGTTTGCTTCAGATTACAAACGGAAGCTGCGAGCCGTGCCGTATTGGATGAAGGGGGAGCTGAGAATCTCCCAAACATAAAAGGGAGGGCTATATATCAAACGAACGAGAAGAAGGTACTGCAAACCATTTACATTGATAATAAACAAATAGATAACATCATAAAGCCACATGTCAACATTAGAGCTAGAAAGGAGAATGAGGATGCAAAAGTTAGCAATGAAGGAACAACGCTTAGAAAGCATACTCTCCAGCTTGAAGAGATTGGGATTTTTGACTAGAAAGCAAATACAGGTACTTCATGATTTAGGCGGAGACAGAAATGCATCGAGGGTTATGAAAGACCTTGAAGAATATGTATCTAGCTTTCGCTATGGTGAAAAAGTCTTTTATCTCAACAAAGAAGGGCGTGAACGTATCGGAAGTAAGAAGGTACTCAAGCGATCTAATCAATTCCGTCACTACATTATGAGAAATGACATCTATATTGCTTACGAATGCCCTAAAACGTGGAAACAAGAAGTGAAGATGAATGTAAAAGGCGTCGTTTTAATTATTGCTGATGCACTTTTCACTGATAATGGACGTTATCACATCGTGGAGATAGACCATGAGCAGAAAATGAGTGCAAACCGTGTGAAGATGCAGAAGTACAGAAAACTAATCGAGTGCAATGTGTTTGAGAAGCCCCCAAAGTTCATTTGGTATACATGTACTGAATACCGTAGAAAACAGATTCAAAAACTTTGCGAAGGATTAGACTGCAACATATTTACCGTTACAGATTTCCATTAAAATTAGGGAGATGGTCCACATGACAACTGAGACGATGAGCATAAAGGACTTTATGAGCGGAAATTATGGAGCGAAGAAAAAGTGGAGCTTGTTCAAAAAGAAGGCAAAGAAATACGCACCTGTGGCGGTGCGCGTTGGTCTTGTGATCGGTAGTGCTATTATATTCAGTAATATCATAGATATTCCTCATGGATTTGCTGCAGGTCCAGATGTGGACTCGAATGAAGTGTTTAAGGATGTTCAATCAAGCGATGGGAAAATTAAGAACTATATAGATGGTCAATTGTATAATCGTATTGTAAATGCATTTGAGCCAGTTATCTTTTTAATTAAAGCAGTGTCTTATCCTATAGCTTCTGTAGTGGCTTTATGTGGTGGTTTGTTCATTATGGTAGGTAGCCAGGAACGTGGATTCAGTTTAATTTCAAGGGCAGGGATCGGCTATATTGTAGTCCAAATGATACCACTGTTTATGAGACTGCTTGTTGAGATTGCAAAAGCTATATAGAGAAAAGCCCTGCATATGCGGGGCTTATAATAATCATCTCTTTTCAAAGAAGTCATTACGTGTGTGATGATAAGTAGAAAAAAATAGAAACAGTAGCAATTCTATTTAATCCAGAATTTCCACCATTTCTTCTTCTCCTGTGCAGCAGCTAACATCTTTTTTGTCTCTTGTTGTTCGCGAATCGTCTTCATGAGTAGTTCGTCATGGCTATTTAAACGTTCACCAAGCCGTTCCTCTGCTGATTGCATTTCCTCTTTCATATGCTGCTGTATTTCTTCTATAAGCTCTCGTTTAATCTCTTCTATAAGTTCCGATTTCAATTCACTTTTCCAATCATTGAAGGCTAGTTTTTTAAGTTCCTCTAAGGCTTTCTCACGATCGTTATCTCTAATAAGTGGTGCAGGAACAGCCCCAGTTCCGCCGTTCCTATCTTCTGAACTGTAGTCTTCGGCGATGACTTTAGCAGCCATGGAACGTGTCGTTCCAGCATTCCCGATAAGTGATTGAAACTTTCGTAATGCAATTAAGTCATGTTCCGTGAAAGCTCGGTTCTCTCTGTTCTTTCCGTCCTTAACTTTGATAAATTTGTATCCGTTCTTCTCTAATTCCAAACACCATTTACGTAAATAACTATCACTTATACCAAGAGTCTCAGCAACTTCCTTTGTCCAATAAGACTTTTCTAATGAGTCACGATCCCCGTTCCACTGTTCCTGATTCATTTGTATCCGTTCCCCCTTTCGTTCCTATTGCAACATTCTCCCTAAGAATCTACAATCCTCCCTAAAAACTTTTGATAATAAATAAAAAAGACAAGCGTTATGCTTGTCCTCTTATAGATATTATTTCATTTAGGTTGTTTTTCTCATTTGAATTCAACTTATTAGCAATATAGTAATCTAGAATTTCATCAATAAACTCATAATTTTTTATGTCTTTTATTGTGCAAATGGCTTTTATTTTATTAAGTGTTTCAGGTGATACTTTTATATTTTTCCTGTCTGTTGCTGACAATGAACTCTTTTTCTGTGGTTTAGAATCTTCTTGAATAGGCGTTACAGTCACCAAGTATTTTTTATCCAAAATAACCACTCCTTTTTTATACTTTTATAAATTTATATTTTTATAAAAGTATAAATTTATAAATTCAGATAGGTATAAAATTAAACTTTATACCTATTCTCGACTTTTCTTTACTTCAAGTACTTGTTTCACAGCATTTCTAACCAACTTTTGTTTTGGTGCAGGTAACGAAGCAACTTTCTCTTCGATTAGCATATTTATTACTTCATAAATTTTCATATCTTCAATTGTAGCAAGTGTAGATATTGCTGTGTGTGTTTCTAATGAGACGCGGAAAGACTTTGGTAACTCTTTCGTAGTAAGTTTTCTCTTGGGTTTTTCAAAGAGCTTATCATCTTCAGGAAAACTCCGTTCCTGCTTTTCTTTACTTTCGGGTGTAATCGTTACTGATCCTTCAGTTTTCTTTCTTCTCATACCAAGTTGTTCTTTATCTATATTCAATTTGTTATCCATTTACTGTGGCCATTCCTTCCAAAATCTCGATTCTTTTTTCAACTTCATCTGCAATATTTTGGTATACAGTATGAACG
>NZ_CATKPV010000064.1:0-53504 GCF_949768135.1 Bacillus sp. IT-79MI2
AAAATATTACGTGAAAAGACCCCATGCCCATCAACTTAAGAGATTTTAATACCCAAAAATACAAAAAACGTTATCTTTTCTAATTACCTATCTTGTTTAGAAAAGATGACGTTTTTTATGAATCTTTCGATTCAAAGTGAACTACAATTATTTGCTGAAGAATTACATAAATATCTTACTCCTTCATTTTTAGAAAAGCTTGTTAGAACAACGTATTCCAGCTGG
This sequence comes from Bacillus sp. IT-79MI2, assembly GCF_949768135.1. Classification (NCBI taxonomy): domain Bacteria; kingdom Bacillati; phylum Bacillota; class Bacilli; order Caryophanales; family Bacillaceae; genus Bacillus; species Bacillus sp. IT-79MI2. Next base: position 226 of record NZ_CATKPV010000064.1, read on the forward strand.
ATATATTCACTTATGGTTTGATGCATATGTGAATCACCAACAACAAATACATTTACACATGGCAAAAGTTACTTTTGTCATAAAGTATCACGAAAACGACTTTTGGATTCAAGAATCATTCTGGGAGTAAATACTATAATTTGAGTTTAATAAGTGTATTTTAGAAATTTCAAAGCCTTTAAAATCAATGAAAGACTTTTGTAACATTTATGAAAGTAATTTGAAAGATAGTTATAATAAGATGAACATATCAAAGGTAATTTAATTTTATTTCACAGTAAAATTATAAGCAATGTACAGTATAATTTCATTTTTGTAATCTTATAGAAACACTAAAAGAATAGGAGATATATCATGAATCGTATAAAAAAAATAATTCCAGCAGCATTTGTGTTAAGTACAGCTTTATTTGTAGCACCAGGATTTTCTTCTGCGGCTACTGACACTTCTACGAAAGTAGGAAATCTTCCAGTGGTAATCAGTTCTCAAGAAGGAAAAGCACCTATGACAGCAGCTCAGGTTGCTAAAAATGGTACGCAACTTCCTTACATTCCTACAGGTCCTTATGAAGAATTTCCTAATGAATGGCATGTGTCTACAGAAGATGGAAAATTAATTGATTATGTATATGTAGATAAAGTTGCTAAGTCTAATGGGGCAAGAGTTTATGGAATAACAGGTAATGCTAATGATAAATATAAGATTATAAAAGCTGATGGTAATTGGCTTAAAGATGGAGAGAGTTATGAAAAAACTGGAAATAAAGGCGACGTATTATATACAATAGCAATTCCTAAAAATGATCCAATTTTAGAAGATACTAAATTAAAAAAAGAAGTAAATTGGAAATTGATTGATTCAAATGTAGTAGATAAAAATTCAGGTTATCATTGGAGCAAAGCGGTTACAAGTGGTGTTTCACATAATGTAACTGTAGGGTTATCTTATACAATTGGGATGGAAGTGGGTCTTGAGGGGATTGCAAAAGTAAATCAATCATTAACTGCAAGTTTTGGTTATGGTGTTACTCTAAATTCAGAAAGTACCGTTACAAAAACATTTGATTTTAATCCAAAGCCTACTGATTATGCATATGATCAATATAGAACTGCATTATATCAACAGGTAGCAACATATTCAGTTATTCCAGGGGGAAAATTACAAAAATGGATGTCTGACCAAAATGGTATTTGGGATAATCTTTTTGGTCAGCTTGGTAAGGATTTTACAAGTCCGACAGAATATAAAGTGAAAAACTCAGTTGATTATCCAGTAGATGTTTTAGTTGCACTTACTTCAAAATAATGTGAAAGCTAGCAAAATGCTAGCTTTTTTATTATCTCATCCATATAGGATCACCATACATGCCTTAACTTAAGAAATTTTAATACCTTCAAATACAAGAAAACGCCATCCTTTCTAATCTAGCATTTTTAGAAGGAATAACGTTTTTTTCGTTTTATAGATACAATTTCGCTTTAGCTTGATGACAATGGGCGGTACCCCTTGATTAAAATTTATTATAAACATAAAATGTAATTAAAAGTATATTGGAGAAAGATATGGAAAATAGACCGTGGTATTTACAAGATAAATTTTTATATACAATATGTTTAATACTACCATTAATAGGGTATATAATTGTTTTATCTAACAAAAAAGAATTCACACATGAAGAATGGTTACCATTTCTTTTAGTAGCAACAATTATGACTGCTTTTTGGTTATTAAAATTCCTCCCAACTAATATGTTTTTTATAGGAATAATTATAACCATAATAATAATATATATAGTTATCAAAAATTAAATCTGTATCGTCAATATTTTTGTGTAAATAAGTGGTCTCTTGGCTTGCCTGAGGGATTTTTTGGATACTACCAATAATGAGACGTTATGTTAACCTAACATGTATAGAATATACAACCAAAATCAAACAACATATCACTTCTTTTAAATGGGAAAATAGGGAAAAAGGAGGTTCTAAATAATGCCTTTAGAAAATTCTATTTATTACATAGGAGTTGCTATTATTTTAGTGATCATCGGTGCACTGTTTGGGGGGATTATACGTATAATTCGGCATACCAGCAATCGCAAAAAGCAAGATCCAGTTGAGCAAAAGTTAGATAGGGTTATTCAACTGTTAGAAAAACAAAACAAAGATTGACCCTCCCTCCAAACAGGAAGGGTTTGCAATGAAAGTCATTAATAGGAGCTAATACATGAATTTTGCAGAGAAAGAAATTAAGAAAACCAAACGAAAAGTGTTAATTATATTATTTTGTATAGTTGGTTTGTTCGTATACGGAGTATATTGGGCGTTTTTCAGTATGGATCGATTACCGACAGGTGAAAAGATTGCTGAAAAACAATCTCCTGACGGAACATATACATTTAAAGCTTACGTAACAAGCGGCGGAGCGACAACGAGTTTTGCTGTTAGAGGAGAGCTAGTATTTAATCATCGCAAATTTTTCAAAACGAAGAATGTGTATTGGAATTACCGAGAGAATACGGCAAAGATTGTCTGGCAGGACAATGATACAGTAATCATTAACGGACATACATTAAATGTTCCTGAAGAGATATACGATTTCAGAAACGATTAACTAGGAACAGTTTTTAGTAGGTTCCTAAATACATTGACTCCCGATAACTCATGTTATATTAACTAAATTAGCTTAAGATTAAATCATTGGAGGAAAAAGTATGAAAAATAAAATACCTCTAATAGCATTCATTTTAGCTGCTTTATTTGTAGCTGGAGGTTTTGCATTCTTCTACTGGATCAAAACATTCCCATTCAACTAAAGAAACCTAACTACGGATAACAAGAATTATGTGAACACGAAAGTCCTCCAGTTAAACAATCTGGAGGGCTTTTAATAGTCTTCTAAACACCTTGAATCCCGATAATAAGACGTTATGTTAACCTCACATGAATACAATATACATATTACATTTTATTCATATTAGGTAAGGGTAATTGTCATACAATGAAGATATCATTATGAATTATATGGGGGATAGAAATGAAAAAGTTTATAGTTAGTTATTTAGTATGTCTCATATTTTTTTCTATATTTACACCTAGTTTGCAATTTATAATTAACTCTGAGGGTATGGAATCAGATTGGGGTTCACCCTGGTCGATGGCTATTCTTTACATTATGTATGGGAGTATACCTGTACTTATAGGCTGTCTACTAGGAGAGTTCTCTTATAGAAAAATAAAAAGATGTTATAAATTAAGTATTGGGATTCCCGTGTTTATATTATTAGGTTTTTCCTATGCATATTTAATGGGCATCGGATTATCTGGAGGATATGTATCTTATTCTATAATGTATTTTATTAAATCTATTCCAATTACTTTGTCTTCCTTAGTTTTCTATTTCATAAGACGAATAAATTGATGTTTATCAACTTCTGATAACGATAATTATGTAAATACGAAACCCCTTCAGCAAGTAAATTGAAGGGGTTTTTTCTAGATACAGTGACTACTGATAAGTGGTGTTATGTTAACTTCACATGTAGAGGATATACAAAACAAAAATATTTTTTAGGCGTAAAAACATATAGGATATATGCAGTGACTGATAACCAGAACGTACTATTCAGGAACACATGAAATATATATAGTACAGGCTCAATGAAATTATGATTCTATTGCTTTTGGGGGAAGATATATGCCAAAAAAAGTTCTTCTGTTTACAGATTTAGGAATTGATGATGCCTTTGCTGTTCTGTATACCTTTTTCCGTAAAGATATCCAACTTGTAGGGATTGTAGCTGATTATGGAAATGTATCAAGAGAGAATGCTATAAGAAATATCAACTATTTAAAGTATATTGGGGGAAAGGAAGAGATACCTGTATTTTTGGGTGCTTCTGTACCTTTAACAGGCATATTGGTCCAGTATTTTCCTGAAGTACATGGGAAAGTGGGATTAGGACCTATCATCCCGCCTGAGATTTCTTATCCGACTTACCCTATCAATGATATTTATCGGATTATAGATTCTAATTTAGATGACCTCATAATTATTAATTTGGGAAGGCTCTCTTCGTTGGCGACGGCATTTGTCCTAAATTTAGAAACAATGCGGAACGTGAATGAATACATTTGTATGGGCGGAGCTTTTTTTTATCCTGGAAACGTGACTGCTGTGGCTGAAGCTAACTTTTATACAGACCCTTATGCAGCAAACTTAATTCTGCAGCATGCAAAGAATTTGACAATTATTCCGTTAAACGTCACCCAACACGCGATTGTTACACCCGAAATGGTCCAACAAATCGACGCGTTTCACCGTAATACACAGGACCTTGCAGGGCTTATCATCAAGCCCATGTTAGACTACTACTATAATTTCTACTCTAAATCGAACCCTGGTATAAGGGGAAGTCCTATGCATGATTTTGTAACAATCTGGTATTTGTTGAACCCAGATGCAGTTCTCCTTTCAAAAGTACCCATCAAAGTAATTCCCGATCAAGGAGAAGGATTTGGTCAAAGTATTGCAGATTTTCGTTTTGTGACAAATCCGGGTTATAAAACACATAATGTCGCTTTTCAGTTCAATTACGAAAGTTTTAAGAGAGATATCATGGAAACATTCTTAAGGAAGAGACTGTAGCGTATCCTAAGTAAACTTCAGATAACGGAAATTATGTAAAAAAGCTAGCATGAATCTAGCTTTTTCTTTTTTGATCACGGGTGTTCTAATATCTTTATTCATCATGTTTTGAATGTATACTTTTGCTAGTGTTTTTGAAGAAAATAGATGAAGTGAAATAAACCCAATGAAATCAACAAAATGAATGTAAACTAATATTTAAAAGTTTACATTCATATTTATAATAAATAAAAAGCACTTTTTAATGTTTTAAAAGTGCTTTAACTTGATGTTGATGTGACGGAACTTCAAGTATGTAGAAATTTAAAAAAGTCCCTTAAAAATGCCAAAGGGACTTTGCTCACACAAATGATCTGCACATCAATTCATCTTTGAAATACAGATCATTTGTATGATAATTTTTATAAATAATTGCGGAATAATGAACTTACATTACTGCTTTTAAAAGCTCTCCTACTAATGGGATGATTCCACCTAAGAATGATAAAACTGCCATTGCGATTGCCATATTATTTCCTCCTCTTTTTTCGTAATAAGGTATGATAATTTTTATAAGTAGTTGCTAAATAGTGAGCTTACATGAATGCTTTTAAAAGTTCTTGAACGAATGGAAGTGCTCCACCCACAAATTTTAAAACTGTCATTGCGATTGCCATGTTATTTCCTCCTCTTTTTTCGTAATAAGGTATGATAATTTTTATAAGTAGTTGCTAAATAGTGAGCTTACATGAATGCTTTTAAAAGTTCTTGAACGAATGGAAGTGCTCCACCCACAAATTTTAAAACTGTCATTGCGATTGCCATGTTATTTCCTCCTCTTTTTTCGTAATAAGGTATGATAATTTTTATAAGTAGTTGCTAAATAGTGAGCTTACATGAATGCTTTTAAAAGTTCTTGAACGAATGGAAGTGCTCCACCTACAAATTTTAAAACTGTCATTGCGATTGTCATATTATTTCCTCCTCTTTTGTTGTTGCTAAGATGTGATTTATCTTTATGCTTTTATTATAGTAAGCGCTTACATTTACATCAATATATTTTTATATGTAATATTGCATATGGAGGGTAAGGTCACGAAATATCACATTTTCGCATTAAGACATGTATTGGAAATTAATTGTTCCCTAAAACAAAAAATGAACTGAATTCTTATAGATAACTGTGGTGAGATAAAATTTTTGTTTTGGGGTACTTCAAAATATTAAGTTGATGGATGTGTGATGTTACGCTCTGAAGTGAAAGTAAACAAATATGTAAAAGTTTACTTTCATTTTTAAAAACATTTACAACTAATTTTGTAATAAATTTCTCAATATAGATGTAACTGTTATCTATGGTTTTGATATTAAAAAATATAATATAATAAAAATAAGATGGTTATTACCCTTTGTTTTACTCCTTATGCTGAAGATAAGATTATATTCTCTGATCTTATCTCTTTTCTTTCTAGAAATTTAATGCAAAAAAATAGAATCCTTATCATAAGGATTCTTGCAACAGGAAATAACAAAATATAAATAAAAAAAGGATTACTTATATTATAGTGCATATAACGATAATATAATATTGAGAAATGTTTCCATAAATCCAGTATGTATTACGTAGCAAGTGTAGAGATCGCCTGTTTGAGGTCACCTTAAGGATTTTATAATACCCTTAAATACAAAAAACGTTATCCTTTCTAAATAAGCTAGATTAGAAAGGATAATGTCTTTTTTGCTTTATGGATAGCGATGTAGCGAACCCCTTTTACTTACTTAACATCAATAATATTAATAAATTTAAGGATATTCTTTCTATAAAAAGCATCTGTACATATTACAGCACTATTTAGCGGATCGATATCCGTTACGGTCATATAACTAGTAAGCAAATGGCCGTCCTCATAATATGTAATCAATATTTCTTCTTCAGAAAGCAAGGAACATAGTAATATATTCTCTATACGTTCTTTTTCTTCCTGAGTTAAAATCGGTCGTTCCACTTTTGTCTTTTCTTTAATAATTTGACTGATACCAGCGAATTGCTCCGGAATCGCAGCGAATCCTTGCCACTTGACCATTCCTCTCCCTTTTGGCATATTAGCGTTATTCACATTTATGTCCTCCTAACAATGTGTTTCTGTATCTTGCTGTAGCACTATTTGTATACGAAATCCCTCTTAAGATGCTGTTTTTCCCAAACTTAGTGCGTATCTCATCCATTACCTTCGTTAATTTCATTTCTTTTTCACGTTGTATTACGTTATCAAAAAGGGAAATTTGTTCTTCACCCTCATTAATTAAGTTTGTTAAAGAAACATTAATTGATCTGATTGGTTCACCAGTATATAACTCATGTAAAAAGTATGTACAACTATGATAAATATCCATTGTTAGATTGGTTGGGCGGTTTAAAGTGTGTGTTTTTCTAAAACCACCAGCGTAACTTTTGCTGTAACCAATGGAAAAATGAATTGTTTGAGCGAGTTTGTTTTGTCTTCTTAATCGATAACAAACTTCCTCGATATGTTCCAGTAGGATAATCGGAAATTCTTCTATCGTGTAATCACGCATGAGTATTTGGCTTTTTCCGATAGAAGTTGTTGCCGTCATATATTTTTCTGAAATACGGCTAAAATCAATTCCGTTGCTATGCAAGTGCATCTCGTCGCCAATGACACCAAAACTTTGTTTTAGATATTTAAGAGGATAATCAGCTAAGTCTCCTATCGAATGAATACCTTTTCTGTTTAATTTAAGTTCTGTCTTGTGTGAAATCCCCTAGAATTTACTTAATGGTCGTATGGGCCATAATTTTATGGGTACATCTTCGTACTTCCAGTATGCAATGCAGTCTTTCGTTTTCTTAGCTTCTACATCTAAAGCAATTTTGCTCATCAAAGGATTAGGACCAATTCCTATCGTACATTCAATACGTGTATGCTCATAAATCTCACGTTTGAATTTCAATGCAAATTCATAAGGATTATTAGCATACAGATGAATACTATCCGTAATATCCATGAAAAATTCATCTATTCAGTTGTCAATATTTTTTCTTATTTAATACACTATTTAAATTCTTAGTAATAGGGGCGCTATCTCATCACCATCAAGTTAATAAATTTGTGGCTTCCTAAACTGAAAAAAGTGAGCCAGATTCTCGTAATTCATTAACTGTAGAAAGAAAAATTTCGTTTTAAAGCTGTTTTTTATCACAAAAACGGTCATTTATGGAGACATTTTTATAAACTGGACAGGTTTGTGGTGCAAAGTACAGGGGTATGAGTAGAAGGTTGCGCTTTTTACTCATGCTTCTTTATATATCAAAGGATAAACTTAGTATATTGATAGATTGAAAGGAGCAAATATGATGAATGCATTAGTATCTGCAAAAAATGTAACAAAGATTTACAACAAGAATCAATTACCTGGACTGAATAAAGTATCTTTTGATATTGAATCGGGTGAATTTATTGGCATTATGGGGGCATCTGGATCTGGGAAGACAACTTTATTAAATATCCTATCAACCATTGATACGCCTACAGATGGAGATGTTTTTATAAATAATGTTGATATTAAAACACTTAATGATAATAAATCTGCAGATTTTAGGAAAGATCATTTAGGCTTTATTTTTCAAGAGTATTTTTTACTTGATAGTTTAACAGTGAAGGAAAATATTGCTGTGCCACTTACTCTGTTAAAAAAATCCCCAAAAGAAATTGAATCGGCAATAGAAAATTTAGCAAAGCGTTTTGGGATATTCGAACAATTATCCAAGTACCCTAGTCAACTTTCTGGAGGGCAAAAACAAAGGGTTGCAGCAGCAAGAGCGATTGCGAAACAGCCAAGTATTTTATTTGCAGATGAACCGACAGGTGCGCTAGATTCAAACTCTGCAACAGAACTACTTCAAAAACTAAGAGAGGTAAATGAGGAACTTCACACTACAATTTTAATGGTGACCCATGACGCTTATGCAGCAAGTTTTTCAAGTAGAATCCTAATATTCAAAGATGGGAATATTATAAAAGAATTAAGAAAAAATAAACAGGATAGAAAAGAATTTTTTGAAGAGATATTAAAGGAAATCTCTAAAATTGATGAAAATCGATATAACTAAGAGTATGAAAGGAAGGCATGACTGTGGGATTATTAACAATAGCAAAAAAAAATCTGAAGAATAACTTTTCCTTCTATTCGTTCTATTTCGTTTCAGTAGCTTTTGTGCTGATGGTGTTTTTCTCCTTTATTTCTTTTTCCATGAATGATATTATCATGGAAAAGATTTCGTCTGATGGTAGAGTAGAAACAATGTCGAGAACGGTGGCAATCTTTGTTATGACATTTGTACTATTCTATATGTCATACTCCAATACTTTCTTTATGAAAAAAAGAATGAAAGAACTTGGAATTTATTCGCTCTTAGGGTATCGAAAGTCAACAATGCTAAAACTATTAACCTTTGAAAATATTATAATTTGTTTTGCTGCTCTAATTGTAGGAATCGCTTTTGGTGCTATTACTCATAAAGGAATTGTCGAAGTGATAGTCAGAGTACTAAAATTACAAATCGATACTTCTGAAGTGCCACTTATTAATCCCGATGCGGTACTATTTACCTTTGTTTTTATATTTGCTGTTTTGACTGTTTTATTTTTATCAAACTGGATAATTCTTCGAAAAAGTTCCTTACTGACTTTGGTACGTATGGAAAAAAAGGAAGAAAAGAAGGTAAAAATCAATACAGCTTTCTCGTTACTGGGATTATTCTTGATTTTAATTGGTTATTTCTTAGCTATTGATATTACAAGAGGAACTAAATCATTGTGGAAAACGATAGGATTTTCACCAATCGCGCTTTTAACAATGTTAAGTGTAATACTAGGGACAATTTTCTTTATTCACTCTTTTTTACCATATGCCATTCAAAAATTGAAGAAAAAGAAAACATGGTTTTATAAGGAATCGAATATTATTATCGTTCCAAACTTTATATTTAAAATCCGTTCGAAGGCAAAAACTTTAATTTTGTTAACTTTATTAGCTGCAGGAACTTTGGCTATATTCGGTTCCACTATATTGACGCTTTACTATCCAGTTGCTGCTACAGAACGTATCGTACCGTCAGCTATTGAGTTCCCGTTGGAAGATAAAGAATTGGCTACTAAAGCAATTAAAACTGCACAAGATACTGTTGGTAAAGAAAATATGAAATACAAAGAAACGACTATTATTCACGGAACATCCTCTTCTGACAATTTGCCTAAAGAATATAGTATAAAGAAAGAACACGGATTTGATCTTATCTCCGAGTCGGATTACAGGGAATTAATAAATATTCAGGGCAAAAATGTAGACTTTGAGAATTTAGCTAAAAATGAAAGTATCTTAGTAAAATATCGACCTGAAAAAGAAAAGCTAGATAAAGGGAAAATACATACTTTGAACTTAACACCTACAAATAACGTGGATATAAAAGTAAAAGACACCACATTACTTAATCCAATTGGATTTGCAAATAGTGTAGGAACCCTTATTATTTCAGATCAACTTTACAAAGAAATAAAAAACTTAGGGCTTACAGAAAAGCCTATGATGAGCTTTAATGGAGCAGATATGAGGGATAACAAGCAAGTTTATGAAAACTTAGCTCCACTATTTAAAAATAATATTTATTTTACAAGTAGTTACCAAAAAAATGATTACATTATTCAGCAGAATAGCTCAACATTCTTGCTCATTAGTTTTGTTACTATCATCTTCTTTATTGCAACAGGTAGTATTCTCTATTTCGATAACCTTTCGAGCATGATGTCAAACAAAAACGAATTTATAATTTTAAAAAGAATGGGGTATAACAAGAAAAAGATAAAAAGAATAATAAGTAAAGAAGTTTTTACGTTATTTAGCATTCCTTACGTATTAGGGTTAGCACATAGTATTTTTGCACTGATAGCCTACAAAACGGCTTTAATGGATGACTTATTAGGAAAAAGCAGTGCCTTTATATTACCTATTCTTTTTGCAGTAATTATTTTTACTGTGGTGTATATCATTTATTATTTGTTAACAAAAAGAGCATGTTATAAAATCATATTTAACGATAAAAAGTGAAAATCTACAGATAAAGCTGATGATAGTCAACAAACATCAGCTTTATCTGTATTTAATCTAGTAAAGGTAAGTGAGTTTATGAAAAAGTACTATGAGCAAAAACAAATTTTTATTTTAATTAATCAACTTTGTATGATTATTTTTTTATGTTACGAATTTTTGCAGAACAATATTATAGGAACAGCAAAGTTACTCCCATTAATGCTTATAACGATAATGTCCATTTATGGGGCATACATCAGTTTTGTAAACATAAAAAACAATAACACGCTATCACAATTTTCTAATTTGCTACTTTTTGCTTCATGGCAGTTTTTACTTACACTTAATGAGGGGAAAATTTTTCATACACTAAGTATGCTACTTAGTGTAGTGATTCTATATAAGATAGTACAATTTTTGCTCCTGTTCTTTTTCCAAGATTCTATCTATACTTATAAAAAAGAAAAAGATTGGATTTTACAGATTACATGTTTATTAACATTGGTTGCGAACTTGATAAACGATAGAATATTTGCCATTCTATTTTCATGTCAATGGATTTTTAGTTTTAGTTGTATTATTTTTCTGTTCCTGCAGCATCGAAAACGAATTAAATTTGTCTTTAAAAGTGAAAAAAAGCATTTATTCAAATCTGTTACTATTCTTATTTTTCCCTTTATTGTATATGCTATGTTATTTGCGGAGAGCCCAGAATATTTAAGTAATTTAGGGTGGTATATCGTGATCCTGTTACCCCTATTTAGTATTCATGCAATAGCTTTTAAAAACCATATATCTATGAGGCAATATTTTCTCTTAAAAGAAGGTAAAATGGGCTTAATGTTTTTATGTTTTCTTATTTTTCTTAGTTCGCTTGGGGTATTGTTTAGATTTAATATGATTACCTATTTCATCATTATACATACAGTTTTTTGGTTTGTTCAGCTTTATTTCACGTTATTATTTCAAGACACAAAAAATACTATCTTAAATTTGGATACAGAAGAACTAAAGACCTTGCCAGAGAGCTCTTACGTTCATAATCTCGTACAGATAGCCAAAGAGGAAAAAATAAAAAGAGATTTTTCTGATTATTTACACGATGAAGTATTACAAGATATATTAGCTGTTAAAAATATGATGAATAAATCTAACAAAGAAGAAATTCATGAAATGATAGTAGAAACACTGGGCAATTTAAACCAGTCAATACGCGTACAAATGCAAGAGTACCATCCAACCCTATTAAAAACACTCACATTAAAAGAAAATTATAGCAATTTGCTTGAGATGATACAGCAAAAATATGGAATGAAAAATATTGATATATCTTTTGAGTGTAAAGAAAATTTATTTTTAGTTGAACCCTATCATCTTGTTATATATCGAATTTTAAAAGAATTGGTAACGAATGCATTCAAACATTCGAAATGCTCAAAGCTAGTTTTGAGTTTGACACAAGAAAATGGCGAAATAGAACTTATAGTAAAAGATAATGGTAAAGGCCTGATGGCTACTGAAACAGGCGTTCTTAATGGCCATAGGGGATTGAATTCGATTAAAGAACAGCTATTTTTATTAAACGGTAAAATGACAATTTCAGAGTGCAATCCTTCTGGTTTATGCGTTACTATTCTTATTCCCATGAAAGGAGATGATTCCTATGAATATTTTATTAATAGATGATCATGCTTTGTTTGCAAAAAGCTTGGAGATAGCCTTGGAGGATTATCCTGAAATAGACCAATTCCATTCATTACAAAATGTTGAAAATGTCATTACAATTATCAATGAGTTTAAACCAGACATTACTTTATTAGATATTAATTTAAGTAACATCAGTAGTGAAGATGGCTTAGAGGTAGCAAAAATTATTTTAAATAGTAAGTGTGATACGAAAATAGTTATATTAACAGGCTATGATTTACCTGTTTACCAGTATGAAGCTCAAAAACTAGGTGTAAGTGGTTTTATTAATAAAAATATTTTACCAGGAGCATTATTACAAATATTAAATGAAATTAATAGGGGCGCGTGCCATTTTCCAATATCTACGGACAATGTAGAGGAATTGACCAATAGCGAAAAACAAATTTTACAATTACTATGCGATGGCTATAAGCGTAAAGAAATTGCTTCTATGTTATATGCTAGTGAACGTACAATTTCCAATCATATTCAACACATATTTGATAAGTTGGATGTTTCATCCTCATTAGAAGCAGTAACCAAAGGAATAAAATTAGGATATATTCAGCCTAATTATTAAAAATAGTTCATTAAACTAATAGCTTTAAGCAAAAAGAAAAACGGAGCGTGACAATCACAAAGATGAAAGTCACGCTCGCGTTGCTTTATAGATTAAGTATACAATATCCGAATTTTGTCGGCAGGCCTTCTTATTGGATTTATAGTACTACTTTTTATTTTCTTCTAAAGTACTGATCCCATTATTAACTTGGTCATCTAGTAATTCATTAACCTTTATCCCCCGAACATGAAGCGCTCTTAATAATTTCAAATATTTGTACAAAAGTTTTTCATTCTCCTTCTTTTGTTCCTCATATTCGTTTATAAACACCCGACTTCTAGATGTCTCTAGTTCTAATTTTTTCTGTAGATTAGTCATCTTTGTTGGTTCTGGTGCAAATACTTAGGAAAGATATAAAGAGGCGAAAAGTTTCCTAGTGGAATCTAGTCTTAAGCAGCAATTCCAAATAGTTGATGGATGAACTCCACTTGATTTTGGACAGACTTGTCCAGTAAAACAAGTTGCCCTTTTTTCACCATATGCATAGCTTCTATTCCAGAAATAATGGATGTAGCTGTGCGAAAGGATTTCAATCCTAACATCGAACGAACTCGCTTTTTAATAAACCGATGATCTTGTTCCACTATGTTATTGAGATATTTCACTTGCCTTAGTTGGATGCCTAATGGCATCTTTTTTTCTTTTCTCAATTCTTCAACTGCTATAGGGTAAGCTGGATTCTTATCGACTGTCACGACACGAGGCTCAGAAATATGAAAAGACTGCAAAGCTTTCTTGAAGAATCGCTTTGCAGCCTTGTGGTTTCTTGCTTTGCTTAGATAAAAATCGATGGTACTTCCTTTCGAATCGACAGCACGATACAGGTACATCCATTGACTTTTTACTTTGATATATGTTTCATCGACTCTCCAAGAATCATTGGTTTGCTTGAGATGACGACGGATTCTTTTGTCTAATTCAGGACCATACTGATGAACCCAACGCATAATCGTTGTATGAGCAACGATTATGCCCCGTTCCGCCATCATTTCCACCAAATCACGAAAGCTCAAGTTGTACCGTAGGTACCATCTTACTGTTTGCAAAATAATATCATGATGATAATGCTTCCACTTGAATAAATTTCGCTTTTCCATACTGATCACGCACCTTTTTTAGAGTAATAGTATCAGTATGTTCAAGATTTAGAGATTACTTGCAATTATCTTGAAGTTTTCGCACCAGAACCGTATAAAGTCCATCTGTAATCAGCCTGATTTTTTATCTGTTAAGCAACTTTGCAACAGAACCCATTTAAAGGTGTTTGCACTCAAAAATCAATAATAAAGTTGTTTAATTCTTCTTCAACTAAAGCCCCCGTTTGTTGAATAAATAATAAAGATCTTATAGAATAATTAATTAAATGTTTATTGGAGGTTTTATTAATGAACAATATAAGTTCATGGCTATATAACATGAAAATCATAAATTACTTATTGGGAAGGAGTTGATAATTTAAAACTAAAGGAGAGATATTCATGATATATAGAAAAGCAAATCAGAAAGATTATGTTACAATTTTGAACATTTGGGAAGAGTCGGTTTTAGCTACTCATCACTTTTTAACAGATACCGATAGAGAAGAGATTAAAAAAGAAATACCCTCGTATTTCCAACATCTTAATATCCAGTTATGGTATGAAAAAGATGATTTAATTGGCTTTTCTGCTGTAAATAAACAACACTTAGAAATGTTATTCTTAAAACCAAATAAAACAGGTAAAGGATACGGTAAAGCTATTATTTATTCTTTAATTAAAGACTTTGATATTACGACAGTTGATGTAAATAAAGACAATAAGAGTGCAACTAAATTCTATATAAATAATGGCTTTTTTATAGTAAGTGAAACGGAAACAGATTCTTCTGGACGTCCATACCCTATACTACAGCTAAAGTTAAAATAAGGTAAAGGTAGAGGTCCTCCTTTACCTTTGATTTTTGCACTAAACTGCCGCGTTAGTCCAATAAGAATTAAACAACTTTATTATTTTTTAAAGGACTTTATTGTCACTTAACAGCCCTTTAATTAAATAACGACTTGTTTCTATTAGCTGGTTTAGTTAAAGAAGGCCTCAAATGGGGATGTAGTCAACATAAGCGATGTTATCAGCAATGAAAAAGGATCTTCATTTGAAGATCCTTTTATAATATCTATAAATCATTATTTAAAGTTTCCCACATTTTACACATTTACCTCTAGTTTGCTTCTGATAATTCCAGGTAGCTCCAGTGATTGTGATACCCAGCAACAACCATCCTCCATATACTATAGATACCAACAAACCTTGGTCATCGAAAGACATTGGTCCATTCGAAAAACCTAATACCTCCAAAAGAGATCCAAATATCGCCAAAAACCCCATTGAAACTGTCATAGATGCAGCAACCCAACCTCCGGTGATTAGAATGAATCGAGGAACTTTTTTCCCAGCAACAAACGGTACCCACTTAGGAAAAATACGCCCCCATTTTTGTACAAGAGCAAGACAAAGCAATGCACAAGCGCCAAATACTAGCATTTCTCCATAAGGGGTAGCACCACATCGCTATCAAGTTAAAATTTTATAATGCCCCCTAAACGAAATTTTGTATCTCTATAGTCAATTACACCCTAGTGATTTAGATATTCAGTAGTATATTCATTTCCTAAAGATATTTTATAATTGATGATTTAGTCGACGGTTCGTAAAGCTGGAATTTTAAAGTATATATATAAGGTAAATGCTATTAAAGATAAGGCACCAACCATAATAATAAATTTTATATTTATCCCAAGCGAAAGACTTAATGAAGTCAATCCATAGGAAATGGGTGTTAATCCCATGGAAGAAACCGTTTGAATACTCATTACTCTCCCAATCATTTCTGGTTCAGCTTCATTTTGCACAACAGAAACAGCACATATATTAGAAATTGTCATTGATATCCCCAAAAAAACAACAATAACAACACTTTGCCATAGTTCATTACTAAAACTTAATATCAAGAAACAAAGTCCTACAAACATTTGTGATGTTAGGCTAAGAATTCCTCTCTTTCTTTTGAGATTTATAATACCAAGGATAATAGAACCCAGTACCATCCCGATAGCTAAAAACGACATTATAAAACTATAGTCTATTGTTTCTCCTTCCAATATATTTTTAACAAAAATCGGTAATCCTATAGTTAATGGACCTACGAAAAAAAGATTCAAAAATAATGTTTTTAAAATGAAAGCCATTAATATTGGTGCCTTCTTAACATAGTTAATTCCCTCTTTTAAACTTAAAAGCAAATGATGCTTATTTTCTTGAGTATTAACAACTTGTTTATTAACTTTAATAAACAATATAAAGCAACTACCTAAAATTAGCAGGATCGTAATCAAACTAAAAATCCCTGTATAATCAAATCCAACAATTATAAACCCACTTATCATTGGACCCAAAATTGAAGTAGATTGACTTGTAGTCTGAATAATTGAATTCGCTCTTGTTAGAAATTCTTTCGGAACAATAACGGGAGTAATAGAACTAGATGCAGGCCAGAAAAACGCATCCAAAACACCAAAAAATAACGCAAAAATAATTAATGTCCAGAGATGTATCTCACCTGTAAATAATAACAATAAAACTAATCCTCCAATTAATATGGCTTTTGTTAAGTCTGAAAAAAACATTATTTTCGATTGACTTAGTCTATCAGCTAACACGCCGCCTAACAACATAAATAAAATCCGAGGAATTGCTCCAATAATATAAATTATCCCTAAGGAAGCTTCTAAATTTAACTCCTGAACAACGTACCATGCTTCAGCAAAATAAAACATACTGAAACTCAACCCAGAGAAGATAGTACTAATCCAAAGTAATATAAAAGATTTTTGTTTGAATAAAGATTTTACTTTTGTCGTGACTGCAGTTTTTTGTAAAACAGGTTCACTCATCTTTATCCCCTTCCTTAAAATAAGGCTCATCTACTTGGAATCCAACTGTGGCTAAATAAAACCATTCCGCGTCACTATTCTCAATTCCATCAATATCATGAAGTTCTTTTAAAAGATTATGATACTTAGCAACCCATTCTTCAAATCGCTTTTTTGTTGTGCGAATTTCTATTTGACTTGATATTCTAGCCCATTCTTCTGGCTTTTCAGATTGTGTTAAAAAAGCATTTTCAGGAGCTGCTAAAGCACGACTCTTTGCTCTCTCTAAGGTTGCAATGGTTAATAACCTACGACTTTCTCCATACTCCGAATGAAAAGGTAATAAGTTATTAGAGGGGATAAAACTTTTAGCAACCGCTTGGTATAGTTTTTGAGTCATATTTCTTTTCTTATTTTCCTCTACTATTTGGACTAAACCATTCTTTTCTAGATCACGTAAGTGATAGTGAATTTTCGAACGAGACAAACCAATAATTTGTGACAACTGTTGCCCTGAACGAGGTTCTTCAATCAACAAAGAAAGGATTTGAACTCTTAAAGGATCACTTAATGATTTTAATTGTTCATACTCATTTAGAATTAATATATCTTCTTGTATCATTTAACATGTTCCTTTCATCTGACTAGTCAGTTTTTATTGACATAAATATAACTGTTTTTTCTGACTATTGTCAATGAGGAAATAAAATATTTTCTAAAAAATAAAAAAACGTTATCCTGTTTCTAGAATCATAGGAAAGGATGGCATTTTTGTATGTCTATTTCTGTATCTGATGAATTACAACTATTTGCTCAAGAGATTCAAAGCTTTTTATCTCCAAATATCTTACGAGATCTAGCTAGAGATGTTGGTTTCGTGCAACGAACCAGTAAATACCAAGCAAAAGATTTAGTCGCTTTATGTGTATGGATGAGTCAAAGTATTGCTACGACTTCTTTAACTCAATTATCTAGCTGTTTGGAAGCATCAACAGAAGTGCTCATCAGCCCTGAGGGATTGAATCAACGATTTAATCAAGCGGCTGTCCAATTTTTACAACACCTATTAGCTGAACTACTAAACCAAAAATTGACCTCATCTATGCCGATTTCTTCTCCATATACTTCTGTTTTCAAGCGTATTCGTATTTTAGATTCAACTGCATTTCAACTTCCAGATCCCTTTTCATTCGTTTATCCGGGTGCAGGAGGATGCAGCCATACAGCGGGAGTAAAGATTCAGCTTGAGTATGATTTATTAAGTGGACAATTCCTTCATATTCATACAGGTCCAGGTAAACAACATGATCGAACCTACAGTTCCCTGTGTGTCCCAACTGTAACAGCGAATGATTTATGTATCCGAGATTTAGGTTATTTTCATTTGAAAGATCTTCAACATATACAAGATAAAAAGGCTTATTATATCTCACGTATCAAATCGAATACACGTATTTATCAAAAAAATCCTAACCCTGATTATTTTCAAGATGGCAGAATCAAGAAAGGTACAGAGTATATCCAGATAGATATGGAGGTTTTAATGAACTCTCTTCAACCAGGACAAACATGTGAAATATCCAACGCTTATGTAGGAATGACTGATAAAGTCCCAACTCGTGTGATTGTTCATCGACTAACAAAAGAACAACAACAAAAACGATTACAAGATCAAACTGTAAGAGAAAAAAAGAAAGGAATGAAGTATTCTGCTCGTAGTAAACGACTTAGCGGTATCAATGTATATATGACAAATACCTCTACAGATATTGTCCCGATGGGACAAGTACATGATTGGTATTCTTTACGTTGGCAAATCGGCGTGTCCAGATAAGGACACATTATCTAGTTGGTGAAAGTCCAATCGGGAGAATAGACTCCACTCCCGTAGCCTGAGAGGCGCCATGAAGTGAAAGCGACATGGCGAAGCCTTCTAACATCACATGCAAAAGGCATGTGGGCAAATCTCCAGGTTGTAACGTACAGTGAACGTAGACGTAGCCTCGTTACACGCAATTCCGGTGGCTGAGACGGTCGATAACGTGCGAAAGCAGCAAGAACTGACCGAAACGAGTCTGGAACGGCAGTTCTCACCGGCGGGGTATCAGCGGCGACATGGAGAGAAAGATAATGTAGAAACTGGAGAAGCCCTGGACACCCGATGAAGAAACCTCATCGAGGAGACCGTCTCTATAACCGCGATCGGGAAGTGAGAACGGTAGGTGTCAGGGTGGCGGAACGGATCGTAGTACCAGAGATCTGCGTGCAGCAAAACGCGCGGGGAGGAAAGGGTCCGAACCTGTAAACATTTCGTACGACCAAAGGAGGCAAGGGTGCCATGACAAAAACACCTATTACTTTGCAGGAACTAAGGCGACGAATCTATCAAAAGGCGAAGTCTGAACCTACGCATCGGTTTTGGGGACTATTTTCCCACATTACCAAACTAACAACCCTCCACGAAGCATATCAGCATGCGAGGAAAAACGGCGGTGCCCCAGGTATCGACGGTCAAAGTTTCGCTGATATAGAGCTAGAGGGAGTTATGCCGTTTTTAAAGAACATCCAAGCAGAACTACAGGCTGGAACATATCAACCACAAGCTAATCGTAAAGTAGAAATCCCAAAAGCAAACGGAAAAATGCGGACACTGCAAATCCCTTGTATACGGGACCGTGTGGTCCAAGGAGCACTAAAACTCATATTGGAAGCCATCTTTGAGGCTGATTTCTGCCCAAATCCCTACGGATTCCGACCAAAACGCTCCCCACATCAAGCGCTGGCAGAAGTGCGACGCAGTGTGCTGCGTCGTATGACCACAGTCATCGATGTTGATTTGTCACGTTACTTTGATACAATCCGACATAACATCTTACTGAGGAAAATCTCAAAGCGTGTCCAAGACCATCAAGTTATGCGCCTAGTAAAACAGGTGGTGAAGGCCGCGGGAAAGATTGGAGTCCCGCAAGGGGGACCGTTCTCTCCACTAGCGGCAAACATCTACTTGAATGAGGTAGATTGGACATTTGATGCCATTCGGCGTAAAACGACGGAAGGCAACTATGAGGCGGTGAACTATCACCGATTTGCCGATGACATGGTTATCACCGTAAGTGGGCACTCCAGTAAACGGGGGTGGGCTGAACTGGCACTGCGACGACTGCAGGAACAACTGGAGCCTTTGGGAGTTGAACTGAATCTTGAGAAAACTCGGATGGTCGATGTCTTACAGGGAGAGTCTTTTGCCTTTCTGGGATTTGATTTCAGGCGAATACTGAACCGAAATAAGACCCGACACTTCATATGCATGACCCCAAGGAAGAAAGCCCGTACGGCAGTGAAAGCAAGAATTCGCGAACTCATTCAAAACGCAGGAGCCAAACCAGCACAAGACTTAGTAAAACAAATCAATGCCGTACTAACAGGATGGGTGAACTACTTTCGGGTTGGAAACTCCAGCGGAGCATTTAGTGAAGTGCGTGACTATACGGAGATGAAAATCCGCACATTGCTGACGAGAAGGAAACGGCGACGAAAGCGTAGCATCGGATGGCAGAGATGGAGTAATGAATATCTCTATGGTGTACTGAGGCTCTACTGGGACTGGAAAGTCCATTCCCTCAAAAGTGCAGAGGGATACCGATGAAAGTGTCTGCCATTTGATAGGTCTCATAACCCTTTTGATGAAGTTTATGGGGTGAGCTGCTTGAGGGAAAACCTCACGAGCAGTTCTTATGGGGAGGAGCTGGAAACGGGTCATAACCGATACTGCGCCAGTTCTTTACCCGACAAATTTTATTTAAAACGTGGAAGTCATTCTTTCAAATTCATCAGTGTAAAAAGATAAAACCAGAAAGATGGGAGTGCCATTTGTATGGACAATTGATTGCCATTCTACTCTGTTCTTCTATCATGTTTCAAATGCGGCAATTACTTCTTATGAAAAAGAAACGAGAACTGAGTGAGTATAAGGCCATATATATGATTAAAGATTATTTTCTTCTTCTTTTCCAAGCTATACAGAAAGACACCCAAGAGCTATCAAAGGTTCTACTTCGCCTGTTCAACCTCCTACAGCAAAATGGGCGAAAATCTCATCGATATGAGAAGAAAACAGTCTTTGATATATTAGGTGTCGTATACAATTGTACCATGTCTGATAATCAAGCGGCTTAATTTAAAAAAGGAAACCCGTTAGGGTTTATTTCGTATGCAAATCTTTAAAGCATCTACATATAGACTTTCGAAAAAAGAAACAATCTTGCTTATCATTGACGTTACATGAGCTTAGCTTGATAGCGATGGGGCGGGACCCCTAATAAGAAGAAAACATCTTTTTTGTCATCATACTTTACTGATTTTATTTTTAAATACTTTGACTTACTGTTAAATAACTTTTTTATTTTTTGGTAGTATCATCAAGGATTGTTTGTCATTTCACTATCCGCGATTTTTAATTAATTTCGCTCTAAATAATTTTTCGCTTTCTAGAAGAATTAAGATAACCATTGATAGAATTATTAATTCTAATTTAACTCAAAAAAGGACATCAATATAAAATCTGGTTGCTGTAGAAATCCCTAATTTTTTCAGTTCAGGAGTGGCAGCCAACACAATAGATCCATTTCGATTTACGTCTCCAACAACAGCTAATTTCACTTTTAATGGATCTAATCCTCGCATCACACATGCACAACTGGCAAAAAATGAACAAAGGTCGATACAGAATATCATTCGATTCATACATTTTGAGTAATCGAACATCATTTTACCCTCCAAAAAACAGAACGTTTGTTCTTATTATAAACCCATTGTTTTGTATTATACAATCCTTTTGTAAATAATTTTTAATACTAATTTGGTACGTGAAATTATATATAGTTCTTCAAAATTCGACTACGGAACAATTTAGTATCTCTTAACTTATTAAACTCGTTTTCATTTCTCTATAAATTAAGAAAGGCTCAAACCCTTATGTACCAACAGATTTGAGCTTTTCATTTTATAGGAATATCTGTTGCAACAAGTTGCCATTAGGCTAGTGTATAAGCAACTTGTAGCTATTACTATGAATGCTAGATTCCTCAAAATTATTACATATTTTTTTATCTTATTCTCTCTTAAACTATATGCTGTATCCAACAAAATTATTCACTTATCTAAAGTTTAGAAAACTAAAGAATTGGACATGCTCTTAATAAAATCTAACAATCGAGGTGAAACACATGTCTTGGTTTAAGAAACCTAGATCTAACTTAGGTAAGTTTTTAGACAATCATAATATCAAACAAGTAGATTTAGCCCAAAAATCCGGTGTAAGTGAAGGAACAATTAGTAAATTGTGTCGAGCAAATACTTTTTATCCCTCTTTTAAAAATGGACAAAAGATTATTAAAGCATTGAAAAGAATGACTCATAAAGAAATCCACCATGATGATTTTTGGATGTGACTAAAATAAATCATGCATTATAAAAGTTCTTAAAAACACATTTTGTTTTACAGCATATTGCTCTAATTTAGATTGCCGATAGTCTGATAGTGTGAAAAAGATAATTACTGGAACAATAGCATTCTGTCTTTTATAGATATCTGTTATATGGCCATATAACTGTATTTTATGTTCATTTGCTTTCATGTGTTGCATCCGATCTATTTCAACGAAATGAGGGACTTTATCATCAAAATAAGTTGCATCGGGAATAATTTGATATCGCTGACCACCAGTTGAAAATTCTATCGTTTGTTCTGTTTTCCACTCCGGAAATCCTAGCCACATCCAGGCTTCATTTCTCATTAATATGTGCTGTAATTGGATACTTTTTTTCACTTCTCTTGTAACACCCAATAAACTACGCCCTTTTTTATTGAGGTAATAAACATGCTCACGAGCTATTTTTGTAATGTGACAATACGGGTGCATATCCTTTAATACACGATTTGCATTTCGAATACTTCCTAAACAATGAATCGCTTGTAATTGTCTTCTTGTTGCAAAATCTAACTTACTCAAAGTGGATAAAATCTCGATTTGTCTCGCTTTCTGTTTGAGTGATTGATGCCTCATTTTGTTTCACCACCCTATATTGCTTTAGTAAATTCCACATATCTTTATCCTCCAAATAGGGTACTTGGATTTCTTCTGTACGATCAGTTTTAAATAATGCTCTTCCTGGAAGGGAAGGTAAATCCTCAAGCCCTGGTTCATCCAAAGCAACCTGTGAAGCAATCGCTGTTGGTAATCGAAAGCCTAATTTCGCATCAGCATTTTGTTTAATTTGCCTTGGTAATGTATCCGAAGTGGGATATTGAGTGCAAAATATGAGTCGGAATCCTAAGCCTCCTCCAACTCGTGCAATTTCGGATAACATCTCCTGACACATATATAATAAATCCCGTTGTTTTTTCGGAAGCCCTTGTGTCGGACAAAGATTTGCTCCTTCATCTACTATGATGAAACAGCGTTCTCTAATTGATGTGTCTATGATATTGGTAAAATAAGAATTCTTCATTATCTCAATTTGTCTTAGCATTTTTTCACGTACTTTAGCCAACATTTCTAACGCCTGTTGTGGGTTTTCAGCTACTTCTAATACTTGAGATAGATCCTTATAAGGACTAAATTCTAAGCCTTCCTTCAAATCGATAATAAAAAAACTCACATGTTGAGGTTGTTGTAAAATTAAACTCGTCATCACATTTTTTAGAAACACTGTTTTTCCAAAACGAGTCATACCCGACACGCACATATGAGGGGTTTTCTCGAAATCATGATATACATGTTTATCTAACGATTTCCCTATCATAACGCTCCATGTTTGCTCTTTTAACAGATCCTTAGACCAATTCCACTTCTTAGGTATTTTTTGCTTAAATACTCGAATATGAAGCTCTCTTTGCTGAAACGATATTTTAACAGGCTTATATAGTCCTTCTTCTAATACTTCAGCTAACTTTTTAATAAGTTGACTAGGTACACCTAAAGGTAACTTGTAAACATAATTCATACTTATGTTATCTTCTATTTCTTTTATAAAAATGGGGTATTGTAATTCCCCTTTATGCTGAACACAGATCTTTGCAATTTCAAAAAACGCAGTAATTTTTTTCTTATCACTCATCTCTTTACCCCTATAAAGATAAGCAACAGTTAAAAAGGTTGCTGGAATTAATAAAAGTGATAACATTTCCTCCATACCTCCTTAAGGTAGTTGAGCTTGTATGGAAGGGAAGAAATACATCTTATAGGTGCACTGTTATCCTATTTTTCAACTACCATATGTGATACTAACGTAGAAATACATCTAGCATATCCATTAGCAGGTACCAAACACTCCCAATAACCAAACATTTCAGACCAGCACGTAGCACCCAATCTGGCAGATGAAATCCTTTCTTTTTCAAAAATTTAATCCCTAAAACTGAGACACCTGTAACACCATAAACAACCCCTAATTCTCCGATGATTGTCATGTTAATCCCACCCTTTCGGTTTAATGGACAAATTCCCTTTACAATCCTTGTAGAGTTGGTAGTCATCTAATAATTCATTCCAGGACAAAGCATGTTCATCTCCGTACAGATCCTCTTCAATGTGTTGACTTAGATAATAGTACGCCCGATATTGTCGATCCAGATACACTTCATGCCTTAACATGTGGTCACGTATGGCACAAAGATTTTCCTCTTTATTAGTATCTTTGTACATTTTCCTTAGCGTTTTTGATGAATAAAGATAAGGTGTACTATACAACATCTGATATTGACTCATATGTCTCACCATCCATATAAAATTCTAGATGCATTTAATACATATGATGGCGATTCACTTTTTCGAATTTGTACAAAAATAAATTAGTGAATAATAACATAACTAATTTATGAGGCATTTAAACAAAAAATGTAGAATTTAGTCGAAAGAAATACATTTACAAAAATTTACCATATATGTATATTTTAGCTGTTAGGGATATTCAATTTTTAACTTTATATATAACAATTAAAGGAGTGTTTTGTATGAAGAACACAGGAGAAAATTGTGAAAAGGTTGATGAAATTGATTTGACTGTAGGTCAAGGTTCATTATGGTTAGCGAATCAAATGAAATTAACGGAAGGTGCTTATAATGAGCCTATTATGATTCACTTAAAAGGTAATATTAATATAGACTTTTTAAAACAATCATTCATAAAGGTTATACAATCCCATTCAGCTTTACGGACAGTATTTATAAAAAAAGATTCAAAGCCAAAACAATTTATTCAACAAAATATAGAATTCGACATTCCAGTGTATGATTTAACAGAATTCCAAGATGAAGAAAAAAAATTAGTTTTAAAAAAACATCTAGAAGAACCTTTATATAAAAATTTCAATTTAGAAAATGCCCCATTATTTAGAGTACAGTTAGTTAAATTGAATTCGAATGAATATATTTTTCATATGATTTTCCACCATATAATATTTGATGGCTGGAGTCTGGGTATATTGATTCGACAACTATCTGATAATTATTCAAAATTAATTTCTAACCAAAAAATTATTAATCAAGAGGCATCTTATAAAGAACTTGTCCAATATGAAATCAACCAGATTTATGGTGCTTCTTATAATGAGGCATGTTCTTATTGGAAAAAAGCTCTTGATCGTGAATTACCTTACACAGAATTCCCCTCTGATTTTAATAGAAATGGACACGATGAAAGGAAACATTCTGGAGATTGTATCAGTAAAATTATAGATACAAATGTATTTATTAAAATAAAGGATTTCGCTAAAAAAAATAAAGTAAGTATGTATCGAGTAATGCTAAGTGCTTATTTTAGTTTACTCCACCAAATGACAAATTCACAAGATATGGTTGTTGGTATGCCAATTAACACGAGACCACGATCACAAGAAGCGGATACTTTTGGATACTTTATTAATACTTTACCGATAATAGTATCAATTTCAAAAGAAGACACCTTTCAAAAATTACTTAACAAGATTAACAATCTTGTTAATGAAGCTATAAAACACCAAAATTATCCATTTGAGCATTTAGCCCAAAACTTAAAATTAATTGGAAATTCAAATTTCACATATTCAACTGCATTTAATATGGTAAAGCTGCCAGAAATACATTTACCAGGTATTGATGCAAAGGTGCTGACAGACAATAAAAGAGTGAGTATCTTTGATATGGTATGGAGGATTATTAGGGATACAACAAATGACGAATATAAAATTGAAATAGACTATAATTCGAGTTTATATAGACCTGAAACTATTAGTGATTTAATTGAAAGATTTGAAAATTTACTTCAAAAATTAATTCTACATGCGGATGAACCTATTTATTCATTAGATTTACTTTTAGATAAGGATCATAGTTTGTATAAGAATATAAATTCAAAAATTCAAAAATATCCTGAATATAAAACATTAGACCAACTCATTGACATTCAAGCAATTGAGTCACCTGATAAAGTTGCCATATCAATGGGGGATAAACAAATTACTTATAATGAATTACAACAACGTTCCAATCAGATTGCAAGCTATCTATGCCAAAATAAGTTAAAAAAAGGACAACGTGTAGGCATTATGATGGAAAGAGACATTAATACAATTGTTTCAATTATAGGTGTATTAAAATCAGGTGGAGTTTATGTTCCGATCGATCCGAATTTTCCTGAATCTAGAATACATTACATACTAAAAGATAGTA
Source organism: Bacillus sp. IT-79MI2 (assembly GCF_949768135.1). Lineage (NCBI taxonomy): Bacteria > Bacillati > Bacillota > Bacilli > Caryophanales > Bacillaceae > Bacillus > Bacillus sp. IT-79MI2. The sequence continues at coordinate 26,888 of NZ_CATKPV010000064.1, forward strand.
ATAGTCGCATTGTCATTACAAGAAAAAAATATAAAGAACTTATTGAAGATAATAATATCCATACAATTAATATAGATGAATTTACCTATTGTAATTTTAAGGGATATATTGAGCAACAGCATACTAGCGAAGATATCGCTTATATTATTTATACTTCTGGTTCAACAGGCTTACCAAAGGGGGTAGCAGTACCACACAAAAATGTAATTAATTTATCCTACTCATTAAAAAGTAGTTTTTCATTAACAAAAAATGACGTATTCTTACAATTTGCATCTATGATTTTCGATGCATCAATAATAGAAATCTTTCCAGTTCTTTTATTTGGCGGGAAAATACATATAATTTCTGAAATTGAAAAACGTTCTGCTGAAGATTTTATAAATGTAATTAAAACAATTCATATAAATTATTGCGTATTACCAACTGTATTCTTCAAGTTGTTAGTAAGTATGCCACAGAGACTGTTAGATAAACTGAGTTCTTTAAAATGTATTTTTGTAGGTGGAGAAACTTTACCTACTGAAGCAGTGCGTAAATGGCAAAAAAAAATGGGATTAGACATTCCGATTATCAATGCATATGGACCTACAGAAGCAACTGTATGTACAACCATTTATGAAATTAAACAAGAAATATTAGATGAACTGTCTAGTATCCCTATTGGTAAGCCAATTCATAACAGTGAGGTATTTGTAGTAAGCCCCTTTGGCACGTTATGTCCTCAAAATGTGATTGGAGAACTATACATCGGGGGAGAGGGGGTTGCAAAAGGATATATAAATCAAGAAGAAAAAACGAGAACGGCTTTTCTTTCTGGATCAACATTAAATAATCCTAATAAGAGACTTTATCGTTCGGGTGATTTGGTACGTCTTTTACCAAATGGAAATCTAGAATTTTGGGGAAGAAAAGATAATCAGGTAAAATTGCGCGGATATAGAATTGAGCTTGATGAAATTGAGGAAGTACTATTAAAGCATCCAAAAATAAAAGATACAGTAGCAAGTGTATATGAAAATGATAAAATTGTTTGTTTTTATTTGTCACAGGGGAATGTAGCTATCAAAGAGGATGAGCTAAAAGAATTTTTAAATACAAAATTACCCGATTTCATGGTACCTAGTTATCTGTTTCACCTTGAACTATTTCCATTATCACCAAGCGGAAAAATTGATAAGAAGAAATTAGAAGCAGAAATACCATCTTTACTAGAAAAAACAGTTCATCAATACATGCCTCCTACAAGTCATACTGAAAAAGTTTTAGTTGGCATTTGGTCAAATATTTTAAATATAGAAAAAGAAATAATTAGTAAAGAGGATGACTTTTTTAGACTTGGTGGACACTCGTTAATTGCTGTGCAAGTATTAAATCAAATTCAAAAAAACTTTTATTTAAAATTAGAAGTTAAAGATATTTTTAAGTATCGAACGGTTTCTAGTTTGTCGGCTTATATTGATAAACTAAGTAGTACCCAAAACAATACTACTTATCATGAAAAAATTGCAAAGATAAAAGAGCAACAGCATTATAATCTTTCTAATGCACAGAAACGATTGTGGTTTTTAAACAAATTAAACCCTATAGGCAGAGTGTATGATGTACCAGTACAAATATATATAAAGCCAAGTTTACAAAAGGATTTGTTACAAACTAGTTTTGAGTTTCTTGTTAAACGCCATGAAATGTTACGGACAACTTTTGTTGAAAAAGCCGGGGAACCACAACAAACAATTTTAAAGTCAATGCCTATTGATTTTTACTATGAGGATATCACTCATATTGCTAAAGAAGAACAACAAGTATATGTAAATAGAAAAATACAGTCAAATGACCATACACCATTTGATTTGGAACAAGGACCTCTATTTCGTGTTCAATTGTTTAATACCAATAGGGAAAGTTCATATTTATATATAAATTTCCATCATATTATTACAGATGAATGGAGCTTAAAGTACTTATTAGATGAATTAATGAGGGTTTATCATGCTTTAGATAAAGGAAATACTCCAGAGTTATCTATTATGTCTAATCGCTATATTGACTACGTTAATTGGCAACAAAATCAGTTAGATACAGGGAAATGGAACAAAGAGAAGGAGTATTGGATTTCTGAATTAAAGACCCCTTTGCCGATATTAAGTCTTCCTATTGATTTTAATCATACTAATCAACAGGGCAATAGCGGGGATGTATTTCGAATAAAATTAGACAATGAGATTCACAAATCTTTAAGAGTAGTATGTGAACAAGAGAGTGTTTCCATGTACATGTTATTTTTTGCAGCCTACATCCAATTATTACACTACTTAACTGATCAAAAAGATATCATTGTTGGTACGCCGATTGCGGGGAGAAATCACGAGGCATTTGAACATATACAAGGATTTTTTGTAAATACTTTAGCAATAAGAACACAATTACATGATGCAAAAAATTTACAACAGTTATTACAAGTGGTTAAAGAGAACTGTTTAAATGCTTTTCAGAATCAATCTTATCCATTTGATAAAGTAATTGAGGCAATAAACCCAGATAGAGGCATTAGCAATAATCCGATTTTCTCTACAATGTTTAGTTACCAACAAGACATGTTACAGAGTGATGGCGAATATAGTCTTCAATTATTACCCTTTAATCAAACTATTAGTAAATTTGATCTTTCTGTGTCGGTTGAAGAAGGTATAGATTATATTGAAGTAGCGTTTGAATATAAGATTGATTTATTCAAAAAAGAATCTATTGTAAGGTTTACACAAAACTTTTCAAATATACTTCAAGGATTTATCAACCAACGAACAGCACCATATGAAAAACTCGTGTTTTTATCAGAGAAGGAAGAAGCATTATTTTCAAAAGTAAACAATACAGAGAAACCATATCCATATTTTAAAAGCATCCAGGAACAATTTTATAAGCAGGTAAGCCTATATCCAAATCAAATCGCTTTATCAACTAATGTTTATTCTCTGACTTATGAGCAATTAAATAACCGTTCGAATCAAGTAGCTCAACATCTCTTAGAAAACGGTATAAAGAAAGGAGATAAAGTAGCATTATTTTTAGATAGAAGTATAGATAGTATTATTACAATGATCGGAGTATTAAAAGCTGGTGGAGCTTACATTCCAATTGATGTGAAATACCCTAAAGAACGAATTGAATATATAGTACAAGATAGTGAGGCTTGTAGAGTTATCACAAAGCATGAATATAAAAAACATCTAAATTTAGATGCTGACAAAATTTCTACAGTTGAAGATATCCAGCAAACTAATGTAAATCACGATATTAAAGTTTTGACTGAACCAGATGATTTAGCCTATGTTATCTATACTTCCGGATCAACAGGGAAACCGAAAGGCACATTATTAACTCATAAAGGCGTTCTAAACTTAGCTCAATGGAGAAAAGAGGTATTTCATGTATCACACCTAGATAAAGTGACTCAATTCTATTCACATAGTTTTGATTCGTCAGTATCAGAAATTTTCTCCACTTTATTAAATGGTGCACAATTACACCTGTTAAATGACGAACAACGGTATTCAACCGCTGCATATACTAAGGCTATTCAAGAGATTCAAGCAACTATATCAGATGTACCAACAGTGTTTTTTAACGAGTTATCTATATCACTGAATCAAACAGAGAGTGAAAAGATAAAATCATTAAAATTTATTATAATGGGAGGGGAAGCCGCATCAGCAAGTGCTATTAGAAGCTGGCAGGAGACTTTACAAGATCAAGTACAAGTTGTAAATGAATATGGTCCTACAGAATCTACTGTTACAGCAATGTATTATCCAATACAAACAGGTATGCGTGACAGTTCTAAGACTGTTCCAATTGGAATGCCTATTTCTAATACAAAGGTTCATATATTAAATTCTCACATGCAGCCTTGTCCAATCGGTGTTGTAGGAGAGTTGTATATTGATAGTATTGGTCTAGCAAAAGGATATTGGAATCACGAGAGTAAAACAAAACATGCATTCATATCAAACCCATTTTCATTCGATAGAAATAAGAGATTGTATCGAACAGGCGATTTAGCAAAATGGTTAAAAGATGGTAATATAGAATTTATGGGCAGACGAGATAAACAGGTTAAAATAAGAGGCCATCGAATTGAATTAGGAGAAATAGAAGATTCACTTTTACAATTTCCAGAAATAACACAAGCTGTTGTCATTCCAACAAAAGATGGGATGTTATTACGAGCTTATTACAAAACATTAGACAATGAACAAATAAAAAATCAGCATTTAACTTCATATTTATCCGGTGTATTACCTGAGTATATGTTGCCTAAAGATTATATTCATTTATTAGAGATACCAGTAACTCCGAATGGAAAGGTTGACTCTAGTAAATTGTTAGAAATAGAAGTTGATAATAACAATGCAAATGAACCTATAATTCTGCCTGAAACCACAGTACAAAAAAACATTGCAAAAGTTTGGTCTGAGGTTTTAAGCATTGAAGAAATCAGCATTAAGGATGATTTTTTCAATTTAGGTGGGCATTCTTTAAAAATCATGCCGGTCTTAGTAAAATTAAAACCGTTATACCCGAATCTTAAGATTCAAGATTTTTTCAAGTATAGAACCATAAAGAAACTAGCTCATCATATTGAAGATATGAATAACTTACAAATAAAAGAAGATACAACGTCTAATGATTTAAGGATGAAAAACGATATAGCTGACATCCAGACCTATAATAAAACTGAACCACACGAATCTTTTAAAGACGTAGTAGAATATCCCAAAACAGTACTTCTTACAGGAGCAACTGGATACTTAGGTGCTCATATTCTAGAACGGTTATTAAAACTGCCTTCAACTCTCATATATTGTTTAGTACGTAAAAGTGAAAATCAAGAAATTCATAAAAAATTAGAAGAAAGAATGGAATTTTACTTTGGAACCGAAATCCTTTCAAAAATGAAGGGAAGAATTAAGTTTTTAGAAGGAGATCTATCTTTGATAAACCTCGGTCTCACTTCACAAATTATTAATCAGTTAAAAGGGGACCTAGACTCTATAATTCATTGTGGTGGAGATGTAAGACATTATGGAGAACGTGAACATTTTCAAAAAGTAAATGTTCAATCTACAAAATATTTATTACATTTAGCCAAGAAAGCAGATGCACGTTTTCATTATGTATCTACTTTAAGTGTGGTAGGCCATGCTGAAAATGATCCAAATAACTTCATATTTTTTGAATCAGATTTCGATAGAGGACAGATCCTAGATAATGTATATCTCGAAAGTAAGTTTCAAGCTGAAAAAATGGTTAGGGAAGCAATTAAAGAGGGAATAGACGGCACCATTTATCGTGTTGGAAATTTAGTAGGGCATTCTATTACAGGAAAATTTCAATATAATATAAATGAAAATGCTTTTTATCGATTACTAAAAGGTATATTTTTATCAAGAATGGCTCCAAAAGTTCATACTTATATTGACCTAACTCCTATAGACTATTGCAGCATGGCTATTACAGAATTATCTTATAGAACAAACACAATAGGTCGGACTATGCATATTTGTAATCCAGTACAACTTAACTGGGATCAATTCATTACTAATCTAAAGTATTTTGGATACGATATATTGTTGGTGGATGAACAAGAGTATATAGATAAGTTCTTTAATAATAATTTAACTTCTCAAAACCAACAAGCATTAGAATTGATAATGCCTTTATTAGAATCTGTAGAGGAGGGATCCGTGTCTATCCCTTCTTGTGAATATACTCAAAGGTTTCTAAACAGTATAAATATATATTGCTTAAAACCAAATCAAGAATATATAAACTTATTATTGAAATACGCTATAGAAATAGGATTTTTACCGCCAATTAAAGAACCTATAATGCTGTAAATTAGGTTCTGGTTCGAAAATTTCAAAACAGATACAAATAATCTCTAAATCTTGGCCAGGCTGATTCCGTAAATCAATCTGGCCTTTTTTATTGCTTTCCTTTTTTTTCATTTCTATAATCCTCAACATCAATATGAGCACCTTTTTGAGGGGCATAATCTAAGCGCCAATAAGGTATTTTATATATAGAATATGTAAAATTGTATACTAACTAAAATCAGTTTTAATCAATCCTTTTCAAAATAGATTTTTTTGTATGGTAAATATAGACTCAATAGATTTTGTTATAAGTAGGTAATAAAATATGTAGATTTATTTAAAAATCTTATATAAATATATATCTTATATATATTAAAAATATAAAGATAAAACTTATATAGGGCTAGTAAATATGATTTTATTCCTACTGTAACAAGGGATTTGAACATGCTATAGCGTAAAAAATCATAAATGCTAGAATTTAACGACGGAAAAATAGGCATTAGTAAGCTATAAAACCTACAAATAATCATAAACAAGATCACGTATTTCTACATAAAAAATGAAACAAATTGATGCAGTGTTAAATATATTTATTCAAGTGCTAAATTTCGAATTCATCCACTGTATGTCCACAATTTTACAATACTTACTCACAAAACATTCACAATATAGGCTAACTAATCAACACAATTAGAATTTGTCACATGACTCACGTAAATATTGATGATTTTTGATAGGTGAAGTGCCAAAATCCCTTTATTTCAATAATAATTACATAATATTATTCACATTAGGTTCTATTTATCTACTTATCCACGAAATTTATTGTTTTTCTTATGATTTTTTGTAGGTATTTATATGTATTTTAGATAAGAATAATGTGTTTATTTAAATATAGATGTGGAAAATTGGTTAATTGTATTACAGCTTTGTATAGGAATGTATAAAAAAAGACTCTATTATGAATAGAATCTAGTAAAGGTATCTATGTGGAAAAATCAGTAGAGGGCTTTTTTAAAATGGAACCAATACGAATAGCCCTCTATTTATAATTTTTTCAAAATAGAGAGCGAAGTATCATTAATTTATTTCTATTACCTCAAGTACTTGTTCGGCTGTTGTTACATGAATACCAGTGCGTACTAATTGTTCAAATACACGCATAAATGTAATCAAATTGAACTCATCCGGTACTTCAATAACGCGAAGCTTTTCTTTAGGTAGTCGATCTATCTTTTCAATGAACAATTCGCGAACATCACTTGGAATAAAGCGATCTTTATATCCTCTTGTTTTTAGAAGTTCACGTATTTCTATTTCTAAGGCCATATAAGCATTTAGATTTGCACCTTGTTCATAGGCGTACTTTCTAAATAATGTTTCTTCTTGATACTTTAGATAGTTACGGTGATACGATTCCTCTGTAACAGGTACAGCAAATTTGGATTTTAGTAACTCATATGTATTACGGAACAACTTTTTGATGTTTCGAAGAGAATACATAGAGAAATGTAATCCGAAATCAAATACAGCTTGCTCCTTTTGTTCTTTTGGAACATGTTGTGTAATAAGGGGGTAAATACCTTCTTTTGCTGCTGTATCAAGAATTTGATATTGTGATGTTTGATTCAATAGTTTTTTCAGTGTATACACTAACTTATTTGGATATTCTTCATTACGATCTATCATGTCACGTAAGCTGCGAATGACACTTCGAATTTGTCGATGACAAGTATACTTAAGTACATGAATAAATTTATTCATGTCTTGTGCAAACTCACCTATATTCAGTTCTTGTAGCACAGATTCAATAAAACGAGCTTTCCGAGCATACGTAACCTTAGGGGTGAATGGATCGCGATACTGTACTTCTCCAGCTTCTTTTGTACATAAGAAATCTGTATGTAAGGATAGATATAATGTCGTATATCTTTTTGTATTTTTAACCCCTTTTTGTAACTTGCAAATTTTGAATAGGGGAGTCCCTGTACATGGTAATGCAGTTGTTAATTCTGTCATAACCGCACGGATTTGATGTGGGTATTTCTTATGTAAAAAGCGGTACATTCCGCCAAAATGAGTTGTATTTCCTCTTTCATCCTGCTTGTCTAAGGAACGTTTAAGAGTCGTTTCACTGTGTTGTTGCATAGCAATGTCCAAGAATAGTTTCTTAGCCGCAACTGAAAGCGCAAAGAAAGCTTTTGTAAATACGACTGGGCTAATATACACATAGGAATTTACCTTTTCAGTTTCTTCGTTCATAAAATGAGTTAGCTTAATGGTATAGCGGCCATCTAATTCATTTTCTAGTGTAATAATGTTATGTAAACTTAATTTCTTTAATGCAATATAGAATTGAGAATGCTGTATATAAGCAAATTCCTCTTTATACTGCTTGTAATCTTCCCACATCATATGTACTGTTACATTTGGAATAATCCCATTCGTGTAACATTTCTTGTGTAGATATAAGAAGACTTCTAAATCTGCATTTGTAATGCCATATAATTTATGTTTTCGTCCCATTGTTTCTGAAATAGCAGATAGTGTACGACGTGAAAAAGATGGTTTCGCCTGGGCCACAAAGCCGTCTACATCAGCAATGCGTTCTTCATATGTCATATGATCGAGAATATCCTCAAGGTATGTATCTTTATAGCTGTAGTATTTCTCTTCAAAAGCTTCAACAAGTTTCTGCCAAGATTTTAATGTTACTAGAACTGCATTTGTATCTTGTCCATTTAGACTACGTTGATTACGAATAATAAATGATTGTCCCATCTTTTTCACCTCCTACACATAAATCCAGAAATATATGCCAAAACAATATAAAATATACCAATTATGATTATATCAAATTGAAATTTGATGAAATGTGCCCCTTTAAGAGAGAAAATGAAAAGATGAAATGCACGTTAATCCCTTATGTATCAAGGGATTTGAAGATTTATCGATTTTTTTTTATGGACATCATACCGCTACAGATTTTCATCTTTGTAGAAAATCAAAAAATCATTAGAAATAACCTCATAAACATTAATATAACAACGTTTATGAGGTTTTTTTAAAAAAATGAAAGGGACATCATATAGCTATAAGTTTTCATATTTTTAGATATGAAATTACTCATACGATAGCCTTTAAACATTGATATTAAAGGATTTAAACCCGAAATTTCAATTTTTAAAAGGGACATCATATAGCTAAATCCTTTTCATCTTTTTATAAAAAAAGGGACATCATACCGCTACAGGTTTTCATATTATATAAATAGCCGAAAATACGAACAAAAGGCAGTGAATGTATGATGTCAAAGGGTTTACAGAACATTCACGTCATTCAAAAGGGACATCATATAGCTATGAGTTTTCATGTTTTTAGATATGGAATTATTCATAGAATAGTCTTTAAGCGTTGATATTAAAGGATTCAATCTCGAAATTTTAAATTTTAAAAGGGACATCATATAACTAAGACCTTTTCATCTTTGTATGAAAGAAGGACATCATACCGCTACAGATTTTCATATTATATAAATAGTTAAAAATACGAACAAAAGGTAGTGGGTGTATGATATAAAAGGATTAATAGAACTTTTACATCATTCCAAAGAGACATCATATGGCTATAAATTTTCATGTTCCAAATTGTAATTACAAAAGAAAATCTTTTATATCAAACTTTAGCCCTCTTTTTTAAAATTTTTTTGCAGCTGAATGGGTAATGATATAGCTACAGATTTTCATGTTATGAAAAATAAGACTAATAGAAGAGGGATCAATGAAAAAAGTTAGGATACTATGTAAGCCCTTGAATTAACTCGTATTTGGATTTTACAAATTAATTTGGTCTTGTATAATCATTAAAAGAGATGATTATAGGTATAAATACTAGGATCCCGTAAAGGTGTAATGTAGAAAATTTCAAATAAAATATTCTAATTATCTTTCTTGTTATTTAGAAAGGAACATCATATAGCTAAGTATTTTCACGTTTAAATAACACTTATTAAATTTGTGTAAGGAGAAAAATATATATGGAAGACGTTCTACAATTGTTTAGAGATGCATTATCAATAACAGAACCAATTTATAAACAGAACGAGCCATTGTGGCGTAAATGGAATTCTTACTATGTAGACGTTGAAGCAGATAATAGTAAAATTGTAACTTCAGAATACCTTTCTCCATCATTTTCAATGCTTGTACAGTGGGTGAAGCAGCAACAAGGAAAAGGTATTTCAGCTTTAGATATATTTAAAAATATAGATACTCACAAAGTAACAATTCATGAGACAATTGATGTCTTTATAGCCCAAGAGTTTCGTAATGATGAAACAGTTAATACTAAGACACATACACAAGTGATTGAACCTGATGCGAATATAGCGCATGAAAATTATTTAGAAGTAAATAATTCCGCCGTTTATTATAAGTTAAGAGATGGGATAGCAAAGAATCAATTTGAGGAAGATGAAAATACAAAATTAAAATCATATCCCATTGAAACGAAAGATAGTAATGGAGTAGCACAGCTTTCATCTCATAAAGATGAAGACCTAAGGTTAACGAATATTGAAGAAGCCGCAAGATGGAATACATTAGTAGATGGTGTAATGAGTAATATGGATGATTTAACAGCAGACGTACTAGATACCATCACCATTCAATGGCTAAATGAAGCAAACACACCTGATGAATTTATTGATTTTTCATATGAACAAGTTTTAGAAATGTGCAGTATTTCAAAAGCAAAAGCAAATGGTGTTGAATATTATAGAGTGGAAGATAAGATTAAGGTAGCTAAACGTATAGCGGCCCTAGCAAGTATTTTTATATACTTAAATGATGAGAATGAAGTAGTCGTACTAAATGATCGCGCTGAAACCGGGAAACATTATGAAGTAAAGCGTGAAGTAATTAAAAGGTTATTTGTATTAGATTCTGTAGTGCTTTGGAGAGATAAAAATACCAATGAATACATGGGTATAGAATCGTGCCGAATTAAACCGGGCAGTTTCTTATCCAGTTACCTATATGGATCTAATAGCACTACGGCACTATTATCAAAAAAGGCCCTTGAATATAATAGCTATAGACACAAATATCATAAAAGGTTAATTCGTTATTTGACATGGCAGTGGAGAATTCGTCAAATGTTTTCTAACTTAAAAAGGCCCTATTCTATAGGGGGAGATAAAGGGTTATTAGCAGTAATGGGTATAAACCAAAAGCAAAAGCCTAACCGTATTCGTGAGCAATTAGAAAATGTTTTAAGTGATTTAGAAAAAGAAGGTGTAATTTCTCATTGGGGATATGATAAGGGATTAGATGAGGATCAATTGACGAAGAAGAATTGGTTTAAAAAATATTATTCGCAGTTAGGAATAGTAATATTACCACCTAAAGAATTAATTCATTCAATGGAAAACTTAGCAAAGAAGAAGGCTACTGATGTAATTCATTCAACGGAAAGCTTAGCGAGGCAGACTATTGATGTAATTCATAGGGAGAATCAGTCAGTAAAAACTGAAGAAAAGCCCTTAGATATGAATAGAAATGAACAGTTAATTCGGGATAGAATAGAATTTATGCATCGGAGAAAGAACATAACTATGCGAGAGCTCTCAGCAGAGATAGGCATATCACAACCCACTCTTTCAAGATTCTATAATAAAAAAACAAAGCGTCTCTCTGGAACTGCGAGAGACAAATTAAACCGATGGTATAAAAGACAAATGATCATCGATAAAATGTAAATTAAAGCTAAAAATTAGTATTAAAAAGAGTCCTAGAAATAGGACTCTTTTTAATGTAGTTATTGAATTTGCCGATTTTGAAATACACTACGGAAATATAGAAATATCCCTTTTTGGAAATAGGGATATTTCTATATTATAAAGAAGCTTATATTAGTGAAATGTGGTACATACAATAGAATCAGCAATTTATATTACTCCAGTAATTTTTCAAAGGCTCCCCCTATACCTCCATTTCTGATAGCATAAGAAGGGATATAGGGAAATATCTAATTATAGAAATAGGGATATTTCTATAATCGACAAGGATTAGGCCTTTTTTATTTCTAGAGATAAAACAAAAACTAGGTTACTTAGAAAAATGGACAAGTTAGATGAAATAAAATAATTTTTTGTTATTTTTTAAGGATGGAAGAGGACTAATGGTCTTTAATCAAACCTAATTTCAAAGCTACACATTTTTGGGTGGAGAAATAGGAGTATCTTCGCTATTTTTGGTAACAAAAGAAGGGATATATAGAAATATCTACTTATAGAAAAAGGGATATTTCTATATTGTAGAGAAGAGCACAGCGATGATATGTGGTACATGTAATAGAGTTATAGAATTAACGGATAATGCCTAAACAATTGATGTCAAAAGAGATTATTTACTTTTCATTCTATTCAATAATCGGGCCATTTAATTGAATAAATCTAACCATTTCTAGAAGAAACGGTTAGATTGACGAGAGAAAGTTTATTCACTCGTATTTCTTTAAAATAATAGCTGCATTATGACCTCCGAAGCCAAATGAGTTAGATAGACCCGTATTTATTTTCACTTGGCGAGCAACAGACGGTACATAATCTAGATCACATAATGGATCAGGATCTTCTAAGTTAATTGTTGGAGGAACTATCTCTTCCTTTATGCTCATTGCTAAAGCAATTGCTTCAACTCCACCAGCTGCCCCTAACATATGACCAAGCATAGATTTATTAGCTGTTACTGGAATCTGATAAGCTTGTTTTCCAAACAGCTGCTTAATAGCCATCGTTTCAGATATGTCTCCCACTTTTGTACTTGTTGCATGGGCACTAATAACATCAATTTCTTCAGGCGATATATTGGCATTTTTTAAAGCTGAACTCATTGCAAGATAGGCACCTTTACCTTTCGGATGTGTAGCTACGATATGGTGTGCGTCTGAACTTGCACCATATCCAATGACTTCTGCATAAATCTTTGCCTCTCTACGCAAAGCATGAGATAAAGATTCTAAGATTAGAATTCCAGCTCCTTCTGACATGACAAATCCATCTCGACTTTCATCAAATGGACGACTAGCTTTAGTGGGATCATCGTTTCTTGTTGATAATGCTGTAGCATTACCAAAGCTTGCTATTGATAAGTCTGTTATAGCTGCCTCTGTTCCACCCGCAAACACAACGTCAACTTCTCCAGAGCGAATTAGTCTAAAGGCTTCTCCGATAGCAGTATTTCCAATTGCACAAGCAGAAACAGGCGACATAGAAGGTCCCATCGCGTTCCACTTGATACTAATTTGTGCTGCAGCAGCATTAGAAATCATGGCAGGTACTAGAGTTGGGCTGACTTTTCTTGGCCCCTTCTGCCTAAGCGCATCAATATTTTTAATCAAGGTTTCAATTCCTCCTATACCTGAACCTACGTATACGCCTAACCTTTCTACATCTATACGATCGAGGTCTAACTTAGAATCTGCCCAAGCTTGTTCAGCTGCAGCCAAAGCAAATTGAGAAAAACGATCTAAACGTCTTGCTTCTTTCTTTCCTAAAACTTCATCTGCATCAAAATCTTGGACGATACCTGCAATTTTTGTCTTATGATTAGTAACATCAAATGTATCAATAGTGGATATACCAGATTCCCCGTTAATCAAATTGTTCCAAAATGTTTGGATATTGTTTCCTATAGGGGAAACTACCCCCATACCAGTAATCACAACTCGTTCCACTTTTCATCCCTCCAAATCAATAATTTACTAGTATTTTACATCTTTTTTATCCTATTACAAGGGATAGTTTATCCTGGTATAATTACTACTAGGTTAAATTGATATGATAAGGAGTTTTAAAAGTGAATGATAAAACTAGGATTGAAGCTTTGTCGACATTCTTAAAAGCTAAGCGTGCCCAAATTAAGCCTGAGTCTATTGGTTTACCTGCCGGAACCCGGAGAAGGACACCTGGATTACGAAGAGAAGAGGTTGCACAATTAGCAGGTGTAAGTACCACTTGGTATACATGGCTAGAGCAAGGAAGGGATATAAAAGTTTCTTCGATCGTACTTGATTGTATTTCTACAGCTTTACAATTAAATAATGATGAAAGAGACTACTTATATAACCTGGCATTAGAGGCAAAGCCGGAAATTACAAATCCAAAAAATGATCAATCAGAGCTGAATCCTTCTTTAAAACGAATACTTGCTGAATTAAAATATTGTCCGACTATCATTACGAATCGACATTGCCATATTGTGGGCTGGAATCCTGCAGCTGCTCATGTTTTTTTAGATTTTGAACAAATACCGAATGATCAAAGAAATTTGATTCGTTTAGTGTTCACAAGAAAAGAATTTAAAACATTGGCCGTCAATTGGGAACATTTTGCTAAAGGTTTTCTTGCTATTTTCCGTACCTATTATGGACACTATTTAGGCGATGAATGGTACAACCAATTTATTAAAGAAATGAGTCATTCACATTCAGAATTCCAGGATTTATGGCAAGAAAGTCAAGTAAGTAAGGCTCCAGAAATGATAATTGAATTCAGACATGCTAAAGCAGGCAAAATGTTGTTTAATTTAACTTCTCTTCAGGTTCAAGGTGATATGGATTTACGGTGCAGTATCTATACACCAGTAGAGGAAACAGATACAGAAAATAAATTAAAGCGATTAATGAAGAGGGTTTCCGTTGAAAATTAATAAAGTAATTTCATTACACTAGCGAAATGATACTAATTACTAAACGAAGTCATTATTCCTTATGGGAAAAAGAGTTAACTTTACTGTTGCCCTCTTGTTCCACGGGCGGATGGCGTTAGTTGAAAAAAATAAGCTAATTTGCATTCGTGTTTCTATTTTCGTTATTCCATTATAGGGCGCGATTGTGGAATAATGGAAAATGATTAAACTTTTTTATAAAAAATTATTCACTAGCAACAAACAACCTAAGCATTTTGATCAAACTTTTTTCAAAATGTTTGGGTTTTTTCTGTTGAAAAATCAATTTTTGTAGCATGCTTTTGATCAAACTTTATTACAAACCAACAGTATCTTCGCTATTTTTTGATAACAAAAAGTAGGGATATATAGAAATATCGACTTATGGAAATAGGGATATTTCCATATTACAGGAAGAGAGCAAGGCGATGATATGTGGTACATATAATAGAATTAACGAATAATGCCTAAACCATTGATGTCAAAGGCGATTAACTACAATGAAAATAAAGGATATTCCAGATTTTGAAGAGATAAAAAGAATGGCGCTACTGGCTTATAAACAATGGAGGGGTTAATACTGATTAGTGGCCCAGTGTTATTGTAGCTAACGAAGTACAAGGAAAATATTAAACAGTTAGCTTTAGAGATAAAACGATTGATGAAGGAATATCATGAGGAAGTTGCAGCGGCGAGAGAAAAGAAAAAGCCGTGGAGGAAGTTCTGGTGACGATATTTTTTTAAATCACAAAAATATAGAAATATCCCTATTTCTATGTAGGGATATTTCTATATTTCTTTTAATAATTTAAATTTACTTTTCTGTTCGGGAGTTAATTGATTTTCTACATAATGATGTATAAGTAAATCTATTATTTCATGATCATATTTCTTATTAGTGAGCTTCATTAGTGCTCCAAGCTCTTCATGAGATTGGCTAGAGATTTTAATACTGCTCTGTTGGTTTTTAAATTCCTTTTTCTCTTACTCATTTTTAGGTGAAGAAACAGGAGTATCTTCGCTATTTTTGATAACAAAAGTAGGGATATATAGAAATAGGGATATTCCTATGCTGCGGGAGAAGAACACAGCGATGATATGTGGTACATGTAATAGAATTATAGAATTAACGGATAATGCCTAAACCATCGATGTCAAAAGAGATTGACTACAATGAAAATGAAACTAAAAGGATACTCCTGATCTTGAAGAGATAAAAAGAATAGCGCTACTAGCACAAAAATAATGGGATGTTACTACTGATTAGTGGCGTAGTGTTATTGTAGCTAAGTACAAGGAAAATATTAAACAGTTAGCTTTAGAGACAAAACGATTGATTAAGGTGTTAAGTGACAAAAAAGTTGTTTAATTCTTATTGGACTAACAGGCAGGTTAGTTGAAGAGTGTTAGTTAACTTGTGTTCAACAATTGGGCCGGATTTTTGAGAATCCTTCTCAAAGAGAGTTAGTTATTTATGTTAAAATATTGCGAGTGAAATCAGGTTCTTAACGATTTTATCAAATATCAAGCAAAATAATTCAGAAACGAAGAAGGGACAGTACTAACATGGAAAACGTATCAAATGTAGATAAATTGGAATCAATAAAATCTTTACAATCGACAATCAGTAAACTCGAAAATGCCTTGTCACAGATGACTCAGAAAGGCGCAAATACTACCTTAGTAAAGAAACGACTCAAAGCTGTTTGCATCGGCTTAGCAATGCTAGAAAACGTTTGGAATCAAAGGCCCTATCATTACACCCAGGAAGATTTAGCAGAAGCTCGCAATGTTCTTACTGGTTTGCTTCCATCAATTGAGAACATTTATGATAAGTCAAAGGCTGGTAGTCCCCAAAGAACGCTTTTAGAAAGGAGAATAAAAGCGTTGAAACTAGCTATCCAAGTGATTGACAATTTTCCTAATAAATAACTTATCTAACTAAATAGAGTAACGAGTGCTTTAGTTCCATAAGAATTAAACAACTTTACTACAAAAAAATGTAGCAAGGCTCTTATATTTTTATATCGAAATTAAATAACCTTATTATCACTTTACATAAGGAATATCATGAGGAAGTTGCAGCGGCAAACGAGAAGAAAAAGTCGTGGAGGAAGCTCTGGTGACGGTATTTTTTTAAACTACGAAAATTTAGAAATATCCCTATTTAGAAATAGGGATATTTCTAAATTTCTAAATCTCTGTTAATATTTTAAATTTCATTTTCTGTTCAGGAGTTAATTCATTTTCTACATAACGATTTATAAGTAAATCAATTATTTCATGAGCATATTTTGTATTAGTGAGTTTCATTAGTGCTTCGAGTTCTTCCTTAGATTGACTAGAAATTTTAATACTTCCCTGTTGGTTTTTAAATTGCTTTTTCTCCGGTGTTTGCTCCTTCTTTTTCGCCTGCTGATTCACTTGTTTTTGTTCATTTATAGGTGGAGAAGCAGGAGTATCTTCGCTACTTTGTGTTACAACTGAATCCTCGTTTGGGATATAAGGATCTGTTGGGTCAAAATTGCTCTTTTTTCTGCCTAATAATCCAGGAGTTCTTGCCATGTTATACACCAACCTTCAGACTTTCAAAAATATTGATACGAGATAATAATTCATCACTAATTTTTTCGTATAGTTCTATTACATTTAAATCATGTCTATCATTTTCAGTAATACCGTTAACATCAAACCTTTTAATACGTTCCATCTGTGGAACGATATTTTTAAATAGGTTTTCTTCACCAAAAATTTCACGAGCATTTTCCATAATGTATTCATCCACTTTACCATTATTTTTTAATAGCACTGGAAGAATACCTACAACCTCAATATCAAGATCATATTGCTCTTTTAATTTTATTAGTTGGTTAATGTAGTTTTCCGCACCAGTAAGAGAACGTTCTTGTGTTTGTAGAGCTATAAGAACATAATCAGAAGCTACAACTGCATTTTTTGTGACTTCAATTGACATAGGTGGAACATCGATAAATATGTAATCGTATTTATGTTTTATTTTCTCAAGTAATCCCTTAAAGTAGTAATCTTCTTCTACTTCAGAAGAACACGATTTATATAGAAATTTTGCGAAATCTTGAAAATCAACGTAAGAAGGAATTAAATATAAATTTTCCATTATTTTAACTTCTAATCCATCTAAATTCCCCTCTTGAATTCCTTTCATTAATGTTTTTTTTACAGTTACATTTTCGTCAGGATTAAGGGTAGATTTTGTTAACATTAGAGATTTTGTTGCATTACTCTGTGGATCAAGGTCAACGAGTAAAGTTCGTTTCCCCTTTTTTGCGAATTCATAAGAGTTTAATACAGCATTAGTGGTTTTACCAACGCCCCCTTTGTAGTTCCCAACAGTAATTGTAATAGCCATTTATACCACTCCAGTTATCTATTTAAAAAATTCCCTATATCCCTATTTCTGTATTTTTGGTACCGAAATCAAGGTATAGGGAAATATCCATTTATAGAAATAGGGATATTTCTATATTGTAAATAAAATTATAGCAGTGATATGTGGTACATGCAATAGAATCTGCCATTTATGCTGTTAAGCGACAAAAAAGTCGCTTAACAAATAATAAAGGTGTTTAAAAAAATGCGGGTCATTCTATTCAATAATCGGGCCAGATTGTTGAAGAACATCTTAGAGAATATGAAGGTTTGTACTTTAGCTAAAGGGAGTTTAGTTGAGTAAGAGGAATAGATAAAAAGATGTCGAATTTATATACTTGTTGAAATTGAGGACTTGGAGGATACATTTTGAAGAAATATGAGTTTAAAAATAACATTCCAACATTGGAAGAATACAAATATTTGTGCGAGTCTGTGGGATGGACTAATTATATGAATTTTGAAGTGGTGGAAACATCACTGAAGAATTCTATTCACTGCATCACAGTCAATGATAATGAACAAATTGTGGGCATGGGGAGAATTGTTGGTGATGGGGCTATCTATTTCTATATTCAAGATATAGTGGTTCATCCAGATTATCAGAAAAATGGTATTGGGAAAGAAATAATGAATATTTTGGTTGAATACTTAAATCGGAATGCCCCTGATAAGGCGTTTGTCGGTTTGTTTGCATCACAAGGTAAAGAATCGTTCTATGAAAAATATGATTTTAAAGATTACTCACCAAACATGACGGGGATGTTTACTGTAATTTCAAAAAAATAAACATAATAGATTTTTAATTGTAGGAGAAGACATCAATATTAAAGAAATTGTTCTCGCAGTAACCTTTTCATTATTAAGCTAAGGGGATGCTTATCTTCAATAAGATCTTCCACAATCGGGCGCGATTGTGGAGCAAACACAGATAGAAAATGATTAAACTTTTTTATAAAAAATTATTCACTAGCAACAAACAACCTAAGCATTTTGATCAAACTTTATTACAAACCAACAGTATCTTCGCTATTTTTGATAACAAAAAGTAGGGATATATAGAAATGTCTACTTATGGAAATAGGGATATTTCTATATTGCAGGAAAAGAGAACGGCGATGATATGTGGTACATATAATAGAATTAACGAATAATGCCTAAACCATTGATGTCAAAGGCGATTAACTACAATGAAAATAAAGGATATTCCAGATTTTGAAGAGATAAAAAGAATGGCGCTACTGGCTTATAAACAATGGAGGGGTTAATACTGATTAGTGGTCCAGTGTTATTGTAGCTAACGAAGTACAAGGAAAATATTAAACAGTTAGCTTTAGAGATAAAACGATTGATGAAGGAATATCATGAGGAGGTTGCAGCGGCGAGAGAAAAGAAGAAGTCGTGGAGGAAGTTCTGGTGACGATATTTTTTTAAATCACAGAAATATAGAAATATCCCTATTTCTATGTAGGGATATTTCTAAATCTCTTTTAATAATTTAAATTTACTTTTCTGTTCGGGAGTTAATTGATTTTCTACTGTGAATTTAAAAGAAAGTCGCGAGGTTTATAAAAACATCCCTTTAGATGGTTATCTAAAGGGATGTTTTTATAGTGAAAAGGAAAATAACATCTGAATTGCAAGATAGATTAAGGAACTGTTGAGTGGCAATAAGTTATTCCGTTAAAGGGCCATTTAATTGGATAAGGGCGTATTTTTTTGAATTGGACCATTTTGTTGAAAAAGGATATCTCCAATTTTTAACGAATACAGGGTTATAAATAAGCAAAAGTGGTGAGATAAATAGGAAAAGAATTTAATTTCTTTTTGGACAATAAAACGGAAAAATGTATAATTAACAGGCTTCAGAGCGCGGGTTGTGTTTTCGCAGAAGATGAGACCCGGTTACTTATTTCAGAGGCACGAACTCCAGAGGACCTCAAGAAAATGGTGGAAATGCGAGCCGATGGTTTACCACTTGAATATGTTGTTGGATACGCAGAATTCTGTGGGTTGCGGATAGAAGTGGACCGAGGCGTTTTCGTGCCTCGTCAACGTACTGAGTTTCTTGTTCACCAGGCAAAAGCTCTGTCATGTTTTGGTGATATCGTCGTTGATCTATGTTGCGGGTCAGGTGCTGTGGGTGTAGCACTGGCGGCAGCTTTAGGACGAGTTGAACTGTATTCTGTTGACATTGACCCTGTCGCAGTACGATGTGCAAGCCGCAACGTAACAGATTTCGGTGGCCATGTTTTTGAAGGTGACTTGTATAAAGCTCTGCCTCACTCACTTAAAGGCCATGTGAACACCCTAGTTGCGAACGTACCTTATGTTCCTACCGAGGCAATAAAGCTGCTCCCACAGGAGGCTCGCCTACATGAACCGAAGGTGGCGCTTGACGGAGGAGAGGATGGACTTGACATTCAGCGAAGAGTAGCAAAAGAAGCATTTCTCTGGCTAGCACCGGGAGGACATCTTTTAATAGAGACGAGCGAAATGCAGGCAACTCAGACCTTTGAAATCTTTGCTGGTGCTGGGCTTACCACGAAAGTGGCTAGAGACGAGGAACTAGACGCTACTGTCGTTATAGGATCGAATTCTGGTTTTTAGCATAAATCAGCACATAGTCTTATTCACAAATGAAATGATAATTTCCTAGCAATATACAAATAAACAAAAAATCCTTATTCAATTAAAGGGCGCTATTGTTGAAGAAAACTTAGATTTTTAAACGACTTTATTGTTATATTTTTTAGTGTAGTGAAGTATCTTACATCAAAAATTAAACAACTTTATTTTTAACCCCGTTCTAGATTTAGGATGGGGTTATGCTTATTTGAGCTTTTAAAATTAAATAGCTTTATTGTCATTTTACATATATCACTCTAGTTATTTTCTAAAAAAATCCCTATATCCCTATTTCTATATTATAAAGAAGGATTCTAGTAGTGATAGTTATTACATGCAATAGAATCTGCCATTTATACTACTCCAGTTATTATTCAAAAAATCCCCTATATCCCTATTTTCGCTATCGAAAATAGGGATATAGGGAGATATCTATTTATAGAAATAGGGATATTTTTTATATTGTAAAAAGATTACAGCAGTAAAATGTGGTGCATACAATAGAGTCATAGAATTAACAGATAATGCCTAAATCATTGATTTCAAAAGAGATTATTTATCGTTTTCCGACAGAAGACTCCTTCCTCAAAAATGTGAAGGTGTGAAACACCAATTTTAGGTGGGAGATGAATGTCGGTAGGCGTAAGCCGACGTTTTTTAGTATACTGTAGGCATCATACAAGAAAGTGAGGTGCAACCCATGTTAGTAAATAAAGCATATAAATTTCGTATCTATCCAAATAAAGAACAAGAAATATTAATTGCTAAAACCATGGGGTGCACCCGCTTTGTATTTAACCATTTTCTTGCTCTTTGGAATGATACCTATAAAGAAACAGGAAAAGGATTAACCTATCCTGTGAGTAGTTCAAAAGAAAGTTTAACCGTTTTGAAAAAAGATTAACTGTTTTGAAAAAGTAATACCAACAATAATTTTTTTAGTTTATAATTGCAAGACTTTTCAAACATTTGTTCATATGTAAAATGCAAAAATGGAGTGCTTTCTCTAATTAGTAAGCACTCCATCATGTTATTATGCGTCTAGTTGTTTTTGCTTCGTTACTTTTAAACGGCTTTATTCTTGTTATAATTCAATTTTATAACGTAGTAATGCAGGTTACAAGGTATAGAATGAATCACATTATTGTCACTCCATACTCGTATTAATCAAAAATCCATTTCCTCATTATCTTCTTCAGAAATCCCACCAAGTACTTCCCTAGCGTCAATAATTTTACCTTCTTGAAGTACGGGCTCTTCCGTTTTTAGATCTTCCTGTTTCGGTACGGGAACAAGTCCATTAGTAAGAAGAAGATTCAATTTATTTTCAACTGTATCCAAAAGATTTAATCTCTGTTCTACATTATCTAATTTCTGTAGCAGTTGCTCATAACGTTTTTCATTTTGTACTAATTCAACAACAAATGCTGTTAATTGCCTACTATTAGCTTTTTCATTAAGAATCTTATATACATCTTCAGGCATATTATCAGCACGTAATGCCATTTTTCTATTTTTAGCCATTATCTGCACGTCCCTTTATTCTAAGCTAACTGCCCCTTCATTTCATCAATTGCTTTTAATTCTAATGCAGCTAGGTTAATTGTACGTGAAGTTGGAGCAAATACCTCTTTCTCGCTATTTTGAATAATATCATTCAAGAAGAAGTGATTGTTTTTAGCAGCCGTTTCAGACATATGATTCAATAAAGCAAGACGGATATATGGTTCTAAAACTGGTGCTTCGCCTCCGATATAGATAAATTTCAATACTGTATTCGTACTAGAGGGAATGAATACATCAAGAATTTTAGCAACTACAATTCTTGCATACTCTTTTAGTGCTTCTACAATTTCAGATGTGAAATCATATTCTTCACCAGTATTTTCATTCGATAGTACATACTTTTGTGCTTTATAATTATTAACAATAAATTTCTCTAATGTTCTTAGATCTTTAAAGTATTGAATCAATTTTTCTTTTCTAAAGCGTTCTAGGTATCCTAAGAATGGTTCAATATCGATAACTTGGAAAGAATCTCTGTGCTTAGGTGTAGTGAGTCCTTTACCTAATTGCACAGCATCTGTAGAACCGCCACCAATATCAGTTAAAACCACTTCATAGTCATCGAATCTCTCGGATTCATATCGCTTTTCAATACTAATTACATTTGTATTCTGATCTCTTGAAACCATTTTATATTTTAAAGAATGTCTAGCAACTTCTGATTCATTTCTACATTTTGCTGAATTAACTGTAATAGTTAGTTCTCTTTCCATTCCTGGTGTTAACACTTTAACTTTATGTTCACCGATAAATCTTTCTTCCATTTTTTTATGAGCAATGCTAAATTTCTCTTCGCGTTTTAAAAGCCAGATTGGAAGCATCATACTCATGTTTTCAATTTCAACTTCATTATCTTCTTGCTCGGCGTTAAGGGCATGATAATATGCAATTGCTCCTAAAAAGCTTATGTAAGGGATAGGACTATTAATTTTATCGTGCATCTTATTTACATGAGAGTTTGCTAATTGATTATCTTCAGCTAATTGTCCAACTAAATAGAAAGATTCTTCACCATCAATTTCAGTAGAAATTAATAATCTATCTAGTAAATCTTCCGGTCTAGAAATACGATCAACAAGTAAATCCTCAGCTTTTTTCTTTGGAATTTTAACTACATTCGTTGCAAGTTCAATATAATAACCATCCACCATGAAATTATTAAAACTATTTCCGAAATCCGCTACTTTTCTTCCAATTTTCATTTGCAATTCCTCCTTCATACATTAAGTACGACTTAAGTGATACTTTTGATTATATTTTAGCACATTTAACCAAAAATAAGAACACTTTTTATAATAAGTAAGACTTAAATCGTACTTATTATTTAATTAACCTATACACTTAAAAAATTCAAAATAAACAAGGAAATACCTTCTTTCAAACGAATTAGACACATAACAGTTAGACGCCGACATGTCGGACATAAATGATGATGAATAACAGTAAAACAACAACATGACCGACATAAATGATGATGAATAACAGTAAAACAACAACATGACCGACATAAATGATGATGAATAACAGTAAAACAACAACATGACCGACATAAATGATGATGAATAACAGTAAAACAACAACATGACCGACATAAATGATGATCAATAACAACGTAATGACAACATGACCGACATGGATGATAATCAATAACAATGCAATGACAACATGTCGGACATCGATAATAACAAATGACGATGAGGGGAGGACGATGAAATGGATAGGGAAGAACCTTACAAGAAAACATATTCCCTTGCAGATATGGCAAGGATGCTTGGAAGGCCACGGACAACTCTTCAAGCCTGGCGGGATCAATTCAAACCATATTTACCAACTGTCGCTGGGACGAAGGGACGAACACTGAGATATGAACAAGAAGCATTAGAGCTTTTTAAATTAATTGCTAATATGAAAGATGCACAAGAGCCACCGGAAATAATAGAACAGATGTTAAAACAAAATGTAGATTATATTGTAGTAGAAGAGAGTGATGAAGACGACGAAATAACGAAGCCAATTATTCAGACGATGTATGAAAGTATGAAAGAGGTTTCTATATATTTTCAAGAGCAAAAAGCTATGAATATGGAACTTTTAAAGCGTATAGACCATTTAGAACAAACTAATCAAACGTTACTGAATAAGGTTGATGAACAACAAAAGAATATTGATGGGAAAATAAATAACAGAGATCAACAGCTATTAGAAGTAATTCGTGAAATACAAGAAACTAAGAAATTAGTTGCATCTACTCAACAAGAAAAATCATGGTTCGCTAAATTATTTAAAAAATAACTTAAATAATGCGTAAAAAAGTAGGGAAGCTTGTATGTTTTTACAAGCTTCCCTACTTTTTTATAAATTTGATATTGTGGATTTGAAATAAAGTCGACACGCTTTGAAAAAAGTTAAGATGGAGTCGAAAATAGAATAACTTTAGGCAACTCCATGAAGGTGTGCAGTGACAATAAAAATATGAAATTAGCGATTCTGTTTATTGGTATAATGTATAATAGCGTTATATAAAAATTCAGCTAAGTCTTCATTACTAAATTGATTTATATAATTTTTGAATCGATTATCAAATTTATACGTATTTGCAATACATGTCAACATTTCAGAGTCACATACAATAGATTGTTCGAGATAACTTTTCCACTCTACAATTAATTGTTGTACTTCATCGGAAGTAGGTGATTGATTAATATAGGAAGCAATTTTTCTAAATACTCTTTCCATTTTTTGTTCGAATTCATAAAATAAGTTCGCTTTTTCACTAGGAGAAAGTTTTTTCAGTTTCCCCTCAAATTCTTTGTATTTTTCTGTTTCTCCATAGATGAATTTCGCTTCATGAGCATATTGTTCTTGTAATGGTAAAATGGATGAATTATTAAAAATATTTAAATTGTAGATATCCTTTCCTGATACATACTCATCCACCGCAGTAATAACTGTTTCTAAACGTTGTTTTTTTAACAATAAAGTTTGGTTATGCTTCTTTAATAATTGTTGCTGTTCTTCTCTCGTAAGTTTCAAAACATCCGCAATTTCCTTTAGAGAAAAGTTCATTTCCTTAAAAAATAGAATCGTTTGAAGTTTTGCTAAACTGTTCCTATCATAAAGTCGATAACCATTTTCTGTTAAGTAAATTGGCTTTAATAAATTTATTTTATCATAATATTGTAAGGTTCTTTTTGTTATACCTGTAATTTGGACAATATCTTTAACCGTTAATAATTGTTTCTTCATCCCAGAATCCTTTTATTTCATCTAATATTAGATTGGCAGGAGTTATTGTGGCTTCAAAAATATTTTTACCTGTTTTTTCTAAATAGTATTTAATTAAATAGTATCCACAGGCATAACCAGCAGCATAAGACATATTGACTGGGGTTCTGGTGCAAAAAACATTTGATAGAGATATAGAACCTACATGGCCTATTCAATGACAGATTATGATGCAATTCCAAATAACTTATGTATGAACCCAACTTCATTTTGAGCAGACTTCACCTGTAGGTTAAGTTGTCCTTTTTTCATCATATGCATGGCTTCAACGCCGCTCAATATAGAAGTGGCTGTTTCATACGATTTGAATCCTAACATAGAACGTACACGTTTCTTAATGAAACGGTGATCCTGTTCCACTATATTATTGAGATATTTAACTTGCCTTATTTGTATGCCTTCAGGCATATGTTTCTCTTCTTTTAACTCTTGAATCGCTACGGGATAGGCAGGGTTCTTGTCTACTGTTATAACACGAGGTTTACAAATATGAGAAGCAGCCAAGGCTTTCTTGAAAAAGCGCTTGGCTGCTTGTTTATCTCTTGATTTACTTAGATAAAAATCAATGGTATTCCCTTCTGAATCAACGGCACGATATACATACATCCATTGCCCTTTCACTTTAATATAAGTTTCATCGACTCTCCATGAATCATTTGTTGTTTTAAGATGATGTCGTACTTTCTCTTCTAATTGAGGTCCATATTGATGAACCCATCGCATAATCGTTGTGTGAGCCATGGATAAGCCTCGTTCCTCCATCATTTCCACCAGGTTACGGAAGCTCAAATTGTACCGTAGGTACCATCTTACTGTTAATAAGATTAGTTCCGGCTGATAATGCTTCCATTTGAACAAATTTTCCTTTTCCATATCGATCACACACCTTTTTCTAGAGTAATACTATCAGTATGTCCAAGGTTAGGAGATTACTTGCATGTATCTTGAATTTCTTGCACCGGAACCCACGAACCTATATGGGTAGAGACACATTGCTATCAAGCTAATATTTTGAAGCATCCCCAAAACAAAAAAATTGTACATTTTCATCTGGAGATGTCAATTTTCTCGTTTTGGGGTATTTGCTTTTCTTAGGTTGATGGCGATGTGGCGGGACCC
>NZ_CATKPV010000065.1:0-52504 GCF_949768135.1 Bacillus sp. IT-79MI2
TATATACTTGGCCTGGTGGTCCTAACAAAAAAGCACTAAGTGGAACACCAAAAAAAATAATAGCTACAATGTAACGTTGAAGAAATAAAGAACGCTTTACTGTTTTAGAATGCCTCGCATAATGCAGATTAAATGCAATAAAATCTTGTTCCGTTAACGTATATTCTATTTGCATTTCTCCATCTCCATTCCCTACTAAAAGTTCCCTCTATTGTATCATTCATACATTTCTATTTCTCTAGATTTTTCTCGACAAAAAAGCCATCATGTACATGATGGCTTCATACATATAAACATATTATTTCTTTAATACAAATCCAAATTTATCCCACGCTTGTAAATAGTCCAATAAAAAAATCTCTTCTTCTACAACACGGCCAACTACATTTGTCTTCCCTGTATTCACCATATCTTTTAAAGCAATCTGCAATTCCCCTTTATACTGGCCATACTGTTCATTATCAATGAGAATATCGCCACGTTTAATCGGTCTTGTGTTATGAGGTTTAAACTCTTCTTTTTTATATTTTACACGGCTTTGTGTTGAACGAATCATATATTCAGACACATCCCCGCGGTAGAAATGTGGTTCTTCTACTACAATCTTTCTTTCTAATTCTGTTGTTGTTTCATAAATTTCTACATCAAACGTTTGCTTTTCTTTATTTACTTCTCCGAGCACCTTTAATTCTTCTTCTGATGCATATGCATTCGCAATGATTACATCATCAATCAATTCTGTTGCAAATAAATGTTTCGCCTGCGTTGTCATTGGCAATTCACGATGTTGTTCGATTGTACATAACCCTTCTGTTACTGGCCATGGTCCATATGTCGCATCAAATGATGTAATAAAAGCAGCAGTTCTCATGCCGTAATCTTTAAATTGTTTTGAGCATTTCATAAAATGATCATACGAAAGACCAGAATAACGATGCGGGTAAAAATTATGACAACCAATTAAATTTTCACAGTTTGGGCGATGACTCATAATATTATCAACATATTTCGTACCGTTACTCATATTAATCTCAATTTTTAATCCATATGGGTTATATGTCATAATGGATTCTTCTAATCCTGAAAAACCAACATCTAGACGAATACCATATGCACCTAATTCATGGAAGAATGAAAGGTCGTTATAAGAAATACCAAGCTGTTCAAAAACAGCTGGACTAATATCAACAAGTACTTGGAAACCTAATTCATTCGCATGCGAAATCGTTTCCTTAAACTCTTTAACAATGTTCTCTTTTTCTCCATCCACTGATAATAAACATGTGAATACACGTGTAAAACCATATTGATGTGCTAATGTTAAATATTCCTTATCTTTCTCTACTGTAGAATGTTCTGGATAAATAGAAATACCTAATCGTCTCATGCATATACGCCTCTTTCTTCATCGTCATTTTGTAAACCCTTTCAAACGGATAGTAAAGTAGTAGAAATCCCCTTCTACTTTACTATCCGTTTGAATCCGCTTTCTTTTCAGAAAAAACATCTCTATCAATCTTAACAACCAGCAGACTATACATCTATACTTTACCTTTTTTAAGAGCATTTGTGTATCATTTACACAAATTTGTAAATTTTTTCTCCCGAAAAATTGTTACATCATTTTAGCTCACCTTTCTTGACTGTTACATTGACCTCTACATATACTCGAAAGAACAGAGAAAAATATTTAGGGGATGAATATATGGGAGAAGCAGCACTCGTAAAACGAGAACCATTATGGACAAAAGAATTTATTGCGCTCATTTTAGCAAACTTATGTATGTTTTTAGGCTTTCAAATGTTAATTCCAACATTACCTGTTTACGTGAAAGAAATTGGTGGCACGAGTTCAAACATCGGATTTGTTGTTGGAATGTTTACTGTGGCAGCTTTAATTATTCGGCCGCTCACTGGAAATGCACTACAAAAATTTAGTAAAAAACTGATTTTAATGACTGGTACTGCAATTTGCCTACTAGCGATGGGCAGCTACCTATTTGCCTCTACTGTCTTCCTCCTTCTTGCTGTTCGCATTTTACACGGAGCTGGTTTTGGTATTACAACCACAACATATGGAACTGTAGTCTCCTATTTAATTCCTGCAGCCCGCCGTGGTGAAGGTATGGGATATTTCGGTCTCTCTGGAACGATCGCTATGGCACTTGGTCCTCTTATCGGACTCTGGCTTATGCAAACTTATAACTTTACGATTCTTTTTTTATGTGCACTATCTTGCACAGTCGTTTCATTAATATTAACAAAGCTACTCAAAATTCAAACTACTGAGAAACCAATTCAACAAACACACGAAACGTTTTTAGATGGATTTATCGAAAGAAAAGCTTTACTTCCTTCATTATTAATATTGTGTATTACATTAATGTACGGAGGAATTGGGAGCTTTATCACGTTATTTGCTACGCAAGTCGGTATCGCTGATATTAGCCTTTTCTTCTTATTTAACGCCCTTGCCATCGCTGTAACACGCCCCTTCTCAGGAAGACTATACGATGTAAAAGGCCATGCATTTGTTATTATTCCCGGTGTTATCTTAACATTCGCAGGGATTATCCTGTTATCGTATACAACAACAATACCAAGTTTAATCATTGCAGCAAGCTGTTACGGAAGTGGATTCGGCGCTATTCAGCCGGCCTTACAAGCATGGATGATTGACCGTGTAGCTCCGCATCGCCGTGGCGTTGCTACCGCAACATTCTTCTCGGCATTTGACCTCGGCATTGGAGCAGGTGCAATTATCTTCGGATTCATCGCACACTTTACAGACTATGCAACTGTATATCGGTACTCTTCTGTGTTACTTATCGCGTTTCTCTTTATTTACATTACAAATGTACGGAAACAAAAACAACTTAATAAAAAAAATGAAAAAGCTGCTGGATGATTCAGCAGCTTTTCATTTTATCTATACACTGATTTCAAATGTACATATTCCTATGGTTCTTTACATACCACCATTAAACTTCCACTTTTTTGCTCAGTGCGTATTCTCATTTAATACATACACATAATATGACTATTACAAGTAATTTGTACAGAATAACATTACATTTAAGCTATAATTTCCCATAATATAAACGGTCTTTTTTTAAAGTTACGTAAATTTTTTAAAGCTTTGTAAATTTAATGTAAAGTTTACATTGATATCATTTACACCGCCTCAAATTTTAGTTAATAATTACACCGTACATGAAATTTTAAGGAGTGAAATGTGTGGAATTTAATGTTCAAGACATGATCTTCCAGTTTATTGGTGGATTAGGTATTTTCTTATTTGGGATTAAGTACATGGGAGACGGTCTGCAACAAGCAGCTGGTGATCGCCTACGTGACATTCTCGATCGTTTTACAACTAACCCACTTATGGGCGTACTAGCAGGTATGTTAGTTACCGTACTGATTCAATCTAGCTCAGGAACAACCGCTTTAACAGTTGGACTTGTAAGTGCTGGATTTATGACGCTCAGACAAGCAATTGGTGTTATTATGGGTGCTAACATTGGTACGACCGTTACAGCATTTATTATCGGAATTAAAATCGGAGAATATGCTCTTCCAATTATGGCAGTTGGGGCAATCTTACTATTCTTCTTTAAAAATAAAAAAGTACAATCTCTTGGACAAGTCGTATTCGGATTTGGTATGTTATTCTTCGGTTTAGAATTAATGAGCACAGGTATGAAGCCACTACGCTCTTTAGAATCATTCCAAGAATTAACTGTTAGTATGAGTAACAGCCCAGTCCTAGGAGTTATCGTAGGTACAATCTTTACATTAATTGTACAAAGCTCAAGTGCAACAATTGGAATCTTACAAGAATTATTCGGCCAAGGTGCAATCGATTTAAAGGCTGCTCTACCTGTACTATTTGGTGATAATATCGGAACAACAATTACAGCTGTATTAGCAGCGATTGGTACTTCTATTGCAGCAAGGCGCGCAGCATTAGTACACGTTATCTTTAACATAGTTGGTACCATCATCTTTACAATTTTATTAGTACCATTTACAAACTTAATTCAATATTTCCAAACATCGTTAAACTTAAATCCAGAAATGACAATTGCTGTTGCGCATGGAACATTCAACGTAACGAATGCGATTATTCAGTTTCCATTCATTGCAGTTTTAGCGTGGATTGTAACAAAAATTATTCGCGGAGAAGATGCCGCTATTGACTTTAAACCGCAGCATTTAAATCCAATCTTTATTGAACAATCTCCTGCTATCGCCTTAACAGAGGCACAAAAAGAGATTATTCGTATGGCAGAGTTCTCATTACACGGCCTAAAAGAAGCAACTCAATTTTTAAATACAAAAGAAAAGAAACATGCTGATATGGCAGCTCAACTAGAGGGCGCTATTAACAACTTAGATAGAAAAATTACGGAGTATTTAGTGTTACTTTCTGAAAAACCACTTTCACCAATGGATTCCGAAAAACATTCTGTCTTAGCATCTGTTGTCGGAGATATTGAACGCGTTGGCGACCATGTAGAAAACGTTGTAGAACTTGTGGACTCCCAAATTTCTAACCGTGTCACGCTATCAGATGAAGCAATGGCGGAACTAAATGAAATGCTTGAACTAACAATTTCAACATTACAAAATGCAATTGGCGCTTTAACAAACTTCGACACTGAACTTGCACAAACAGTCATTACGAAAGAACGTAAAATTGACCAAATGGAACGTGTATTGCGTAAGCGCCACGTGCTACGCCTGAATGAACGTAGTTGCTCAGGTGATGCAAGCATCATCTTTGTTGATATGGTAAGTAATTTAGAGCGTATCGGTGATCACGCTGTAAATATTGCAGATGGAGTTTTAGGGGAACAAGGAAAAGTTGCATTAAAACAAACACTATAGTACAAAAAAAGACGATCTGGATGAAGTGCACCCCAATTGTTAGACACAGTCTAATAATTGAAGGTGCACTTCATGATGATAAGGTCGTCTTTTTCTATAAATACAATTTGAAAAAACAAATATAAACCTCTCCTTTTTGAGCGAGAGAGAGCGTCCGGTCTTGCATAGAAGCGGTCAGGGCCTTTTTTAGCCCCATTCCAGGTTAAAACAAATGGAGAAAGTAAGTGCAAGCCTCCTTTTGTTTTCATAGCAACGACTTATATGCCAGCAAATCAAATTGCTCGAAATGATGCATGATTCATTATGTCTATCTCCTTTACTCTTAACAAACAGTATTTCTACTTCATTATATAAGACCTATAGAAAATGATATAATCTTCCTCTTGAACATATTTCAACAAATCTTACTTCTTTATTATTTTTTCATAATATGTATTTCTATTTCTAATACGACAAACTATAATTGTTCTATTGCTTATTCTCCTAAAATTAACTTTGCGAAAGGCGGAAAAATCTGACTTTTCGTAAAATAAATCGGATATTAGCGAAATGTAAATGATTTGTAATGTTCTTTTTCGCTAATATTCATTATAATTAGGTGATATGAGTATCGTATTTCAATCCAAATGAAGGAGTATATGAAATGGATCAAAACCCATCTTTGCAAGAAAATATACGAAATAATAAGAAAAAAGGAAAGAAAAAAACAAAAATTATTATAAGTGTCCTTTTATTATTTTTAATAATAGGAGGCAGTTATACTTGGTTTTTAGTAAATAAAGCATCCTCTGCTGTTTTTAATGCCGCCCACGATTTAGCACGCGGTGATAAATCAGATTTACGTGATAAAGCAGTTAAACCTATTTCTAATAATGTATCTGTATTAATCATGGGCGTTGATGAAAGCGATGTACGTGGCAAAGAATACGGTGCTGCTATAAGAACAGATGCAATGTTACTTGCAACTTTTAATAAAGATAGTAAAACTGTAAAACTTTTAAGTATTCCACGAGACACATATACTTATATCCCAATAGAAAAGAAAATGGATAAAATTACGCATGCACATGCATTTGGTTCGGCTAAAAATGGAAAAGCTGGTGGCCCGCAAGCTAGTATTGATGCGGTAGAAGATTTACTCCACGTTCCTGTTGATTACTTTGTAAAATTCAACTTTAAATCATTTATAAAAATTGTGGATGATTTAGGTGGTATTGAAGTAGACGTTCCTGTTGAATTTACTGAACAAGATAGTAACGATAATGCAGGTGCAATCCACTTGAAAAAAGGCGTTCAAAAATTAAACGGTGAAGAAGCTCTTGCTCTTGCTAGAACACGCCATATTGATAGTGATGCAATGCGTGGTCAACGTCAACAACTTGTTATCGAAGCCATTCTGAAAAAACTAACAAACATTGATTCTGTAACAAAAGTAGGAAATATTATTGATCACATTAATGGACAATTCGTTACAAACTTAACATTTGATGATATGTTATCATTCTATAAATACGGTTCAGATTCTTCACTTGAAAAATTACAAATTAATGGTGAAGATTGTTATATGGAAGCCGGTGATGATACATGCGGTCGTCCTAACGGCAAACGTACTTATTACTATATGCCAGTAGAAAAAGATTTAGAAGATTTAACAAAACAACTTCGTACTCATCTTGGACTACCTGAGTATAAGAAAGTTGATTCTGATGATAAAGAGAACAAGAAAAAAACAAGCTCTGAGAAAACAAAAGATACGAAACAAGATAACGATAATCGTCAAAATTCTACTAACCAAAAAAGTAACAATAACGATGAAAACGTAAAGACCAAAACAACATCGAATGAGAAAACAAAAGATACGAAACAAGATAACGATAATCGTCAAAATTCTACTAACCAAAAAAGTAACAATAACGATGAAAACGTAGAGACCAAAACAACATCGAATGAGAAAACAAAAGATACAAATCACGATAACGATAATCGTCAAAATTCTACTAACCAAAAAAATAACAATAACGATGAAGACACAGAGACAACATCGAATAAAAATTAATAAAAAACCCAGCTCTATAGAGATAGAGCTGGGTTTTTTATACATCCTAATATAATTTTGAAAACAACAAAAATTCTAACTTTTTTAACTATCAATTTCAATATCTTTAAATTATAATAAAAGGTAGAGTTATATTCTAATTAACAGGAGGCACAAACATATGAAAGCCGCAGTAAAGCATAATGTTTCAGACTTTAAAGATTATCTACAATCCAATGAAATACATATGGAAGAAAACATAGATGAGAATGATGGCTCTGTATTTTTTTCAGTGAACTTAGACACAGAGAGTGGTGCAAAAGTTCGTCTTATCGCTGCCTTTCATAACGAGCATCCTACTGTCGATATATATTGCTTCAATGTCGCTCAAGTTCCTGATTCAGCTAAGAAAAGCGAAATATTGCATGTAATCAACGAACTAAATACAGCATATAGATTCGCAAAATTCACAATTAGTAACAGCGACTCCATTGATATTTCAACTTCCCTTGTATTTACAGAACCATACTTTAATCCTGCCCTTGTATTTGAGCATACTAGACTATTATATAAAGCTGCAAATGATGAATATGAAAGATTAATGAAACTTATTTGGGCTTAATAACTTGAACGCCACTGGAGAATCAGTGGCGTTCATACTTTCTATACTAGCCTTCTTCTTAAAGTATCTATATACTACTCTGTAATATCAGATAACAACCTTCCAACGAATCATATTACAATGCGATATCCATCCAAATTTTAATAGATGTTGAAACAATCAAAATCGCTAATATCCACTGCAATACTTTTTGATTTAATCTCTTCCCTACACTTGCCCCAAGTGGTGAAGCGATTAAACTTGCAATAGCAATCATTATAGACGGCAGTACCACTACTTGTCCTGTAGTTACTTTTCCGGCCGTAATACCGATAGATGAAATAAAGGTAATTGCTAATGAAGTTGCAATTGTCATATGTGTAGGAAGTTTGAGAATGACAAGCATAATGGGCACAAGAATAAATGCCCCTCCTGCTCCAACAATACCAGAAGAAGCACCGACAATAAATGCTAACATACTAGCTAATCCTTTATTATACGTCAGTTCTTCTAAAGGAAGCTCGCTGCGATTTTTTTTCGGAATAAACATCATAATAGCTGCTATCGTAGCTAAAATAGCATATACAATATTAACTTGCCCTGCATCTAATACTCTTGAACCTAGACTCCCGACAAAACTTCCCACTAAAATACTCGTTCCCATATATAATACCAATGTTTTATTTATATAACCGCTTTTCCGATAAACCCATATACCTGCAAATGTTGCGAAAAACACTTGAATAGCTGTAATACCACTTACTTCATGTGCCGTATAACCAGTAAACCCTAATAGCACCGGAATATATAAAATCATCGGATAATTAATAATGGCACCGCCAATACCAACCATCCCTGAAATAAATGAACCAACAAAGCCAATAAGAAAGATTACAATCATAAAACTGAAGCTCATCTTTATTTTTCCCCCTTCTAAAAAGAAGGCATTCTTTAATTACCTTTAAATAAATAGATTCACATTTCCATCAGAAGCATCTGCTAAATAAGCTGCCACACCAGCGAATTCAACATCTTTCATAATCTCTTCTTCTTTTAGCCCTAATAAATCAACTGTCATTTGACAAGCTACAAGCTTAACACCTTGCTCTTTTGCCATATCAATTAAATCTGGAAGTGGCATAGCATTGTGCTTTTTCATAACATGCTTAATCATTTGAGGGCCCATACCGGCAAAATTCATTTTAGATAAGCCCATCTTATTTGCACCGCTAGGCATCATCTTTCCAAACATTTTCTCTAAGAAGTTTTTCTTTACTTTTACATATTCATCTTTTCGAAGTGCATTTAACCCCCAAAACGTATGGAAAATAGTCACCTCTTGATCATACGCCGCTGCACCATTGGCAATAATATAAGCTGCCATCACCTTATCGTAATCTCCACTAAACAAAACAATCGTTGTTTTTTTCTTTTTCTCCATGTTAACTCCCTACCTCGATATACCCATACGGGTATTTTGTGAAATATACAAAATCCTTTATTTATAAAAGAACTCTGCGTCGTACTCCATATTATTCTATTTTACCTTCCCAATCTAACATACCACCAGTCATATTTATAACCCCAAAACCATAGCTTTCTAAAAACTGAACAGCTCGTGAACTTCTCCCACCAGAGCGACACACCATAATATATTCTTTGTTTTTATCTAATTCATGCATGCGAAATTCCAACAGACCAAGTGGAATATGAATAGCTCCCGGAATTTTTCCTTCCATCACCTCTTCCACTTCACGAACATCAATAACGTGTAATACTTCATGATTCATCAATTTATTTTCTAATTCTTTTGCTGTCATTTCTTTCATTTTTCATTTCCTCCTTAATTCCAAGCATTCATACCACCTGAGACATTCGTAATATGTTGAAAGTCTAATTTTTTTAACATTTTTGTTGCTTGTTTACTTCTCATTCCACTTTGACAAATTACAATTACTTCTTTGTTTTTATCTAAATGACTCGCTTTTTGTGCTAACTCGTTTAATGGGATATTCTGAAACCCTTGAATATGATTCCCTCTAAATTCACCGGGTGTACGAACATCAATAAATTGTTTGTTTTTTTTATTCATCTCCGTCTTTAGTTCTTTCCCGTTTATATTTTTAACTCCCTTAACCGGTAAAAAGCGAGAAATGATAAACCAAGCAACAAGTATAGTTAAAACAATATTGAATACTACATTTGCACTCATACACCATCTCCTCCAATCTTTCTCTATACAATTCGTATCCGTAGAGCAGACCTTTTTGTTTTACGCCTTTTTAATCCAGAACTTCAGCACACCATTTTCCTCCATATTTTGCAATACTTCGTGTCCACCTGTTTTTGACCACGCTGGAATATCCTTTATCGCGCCTTTATCTGTTAAGTGAACCTCTAGCACTTCTCCAGATTGTAAAGCTTCCATAGCTTTTTTCGTTCTTACGATTGGCATTGGACATGCTAATCCTTTTACATCTAATACTTGTTTTACGTTCATATTCTATACCTCCAAAATATTTTTTAATTTATACTTAATCATGTACCGCACAGCGATTTGGACCAATTTCCATTTCGCGCTCTTCTTCTACACTTGGATTGATTTTCCCCATATTCGTTTGACGAATATCTTGATATGCATTCGGCTGGGGCGGTAGATTTTCTGTAACTGTTTTTCGAAACTCCAACTCATCTTCAATATTTAATCCTGCATTTCGTTTAAATAGATCTTTCAGTTTTGCACGAACCCGCCCTTGCTCATTCATCTCACTTACTTTCGAATAATGTGCTGGTAAAACAATTAAATCTTGAGATAATGTTTTATAACGTGTATATAAAGTGTTACGTAAATCACTTACCCAGTCTTCCGCCTTACCTGCAAGGTCTGGGCGTCCAATGGAATCTACGAATAAAATATCACCTGATAGAAGGTAAGCATCGTCTACAATGAATGATGTACTTCCAATTGTATGTCCTGGTGAATAGATTGCCTCAATATCAATTTTCGTCTCTCCTACTGTAATTACTGTTCCTTCTACAAGGGATTCATAAGAAAAGACAACTTCCTCAGCATCTTTTGGTGGCAACCAATACGTACCTTTCACCTTTTCTGCTAACTTACGACCACCAGAAATATGATCGGCATGTAAATGTGTATCCATAACGTTTGTAATCATAGCACCTTGTTCTTTTGCAAACTCCTCATATGCTTCAATTGTTCGCATAGAATCAATGACTACAGCTTCCCCATTTGAAATAACCATATAGGACAAACATCCTTTTCCAAGACGGTTAAATTGATACACGCTGCCACCATCTTTTAAATCCCCTACTTTAATCGGCTTCACATATTCACTCCAAGCTTTCATACCACCAGCTAAATAATAAACATTTTTCAAACCAGCCTCTATAAGTTGCTCAGCAACAAACTTGGAAGATCCTTCTTTCGCACATACAACAAGAATATCTTTTTCCTTTGGCAACTCTTCCAAGATGCTTTCTACGCCTTCTAACAAATCAAAGTATGGTTTATTAATGGAAAAAACTTGTTTCCCTTCCATTCTCCAATCCATATAATCCGCTTCATTACGAACATCTAAAATAAATAATTCTTCAAATAAAACTTTCTCAGCAACATCTTTCGCTTGTAATCCTATAGCATCCACTACCTTACCCCCTATGGTATAAATTTTGTTAAAAAAATTAAAAGTTAACTGCCCTACTCAAATTTTTTCTTATTCTTTTTCTGTATTAGCTTACTATTGTAGCGCTCAATATACACATACCTGTACGGGTATATTAAAATGTTTTTTAAAATCTGTCAACACATTCGTTTGACAGATTATCTGCTTTTTACAAGCAGTTGTACAGCCTCTTTAATTAAATCTTCATTTGATGTATCGCCTTTTTCAAATTGTTCTCGCAAACAGTTTTCCAAGTTCGTTCCTACAATTAATCCAATTGTGCGATCCATAGCAGAGCGTGATGCTGTTAATTGTGTAATAACCTCTTTACAATCTTTTTCTTCTTCAATCATTCGAAGTACACCGCGAATTTGTCCTTCAATTCGCTTTAACCTATTTTTAATATCTTGATTATATTCCAACGTACTATCACCTCAATACTTTAATAGACATGCTTTATCTAAAAAAATGTCTACTGCACCAGATTGTAATAAAATTCTTATTTGAATTTACAACCTCATCATATACCCTTTAGGGTATTTTGTAAAGCCCTATTTTCATTTCGCCTTATCATAATCAATAGGGCTTTACTTTAAACCTATTTATATACAATCCGGTCTGGCAAAGCAGTTGCATACAATTTAAAACCACCATCTACATTCTTCACCTTATATCCTTTTTCCATTAACATACGTGCAGCAACATAGCCTCTCATACCTAGCTGGCATGTAATATATATTTCTTCATTTACTGGAATTTCATCCAATCTTTCACGTAATTCATCTAATGGAATATTAACTGATCCCTTAATCATCCCTTGTTTCAATTCATTCGGTTCACGAACATCCATTAAATATCCACCTTTTTCAACAATATGATTAATTTCATGCCACTGCACTGTATCTACAAGCCCTTCAATCATATTACTTGCAGCATACCCCACCATGTTTACTGGGTCTTTTGCAGAAGAATACGGCGGTGCGTATGCTAATTCTAAATCTGGTAAATCCATTACCTTTAGCTTAGCTTTCATTGCCGTCGCAATTACATCAATTCGTTTATCTACACCGTCACGCCCAACAGCTTGTGCACCATAGATTTCTCCTGATTCTTTATTAAAAAGCAATTTTAATAAAATTGGATATGCATTTGGGTAATAACCCGCATGAGAATTCGCCTGTACATGCACTACCTCATAGGGTATATTTAAACGCTGCAATACCTTTTCATTTACTCCTGTTGAAGCAACCGTTAATTCAAATACTTTTGCAATTGATGTTCCCATCGTCCCTTTGTATACAGACTCTGTATGCCCATGAATGATATCCGCTAATAGACGACCTTGTCGATTTGCTGGCCATGCTAACGGAATCATTGTCTCTGTTTCTGTTACAAAATCTTTTACTTCAATCGCATCACCAATGGCATAAATAGATGAATCAGACGTTTGTAGTTTTTCATTTACTTTAATTGTCCCGCGTACTCCAAGTTCTAGTCCTGCTTCTTTTGCCAAGCTACTCTCTGGCTGGACACCGATAGACAGAATTACCATATCAGTATTGATTTTCGAACCACTTTTTAAGCGTACGACTGCTCCGCCTTCTTCAAAAACATCTACTCCATCTTCCAAAATGAGCTGAACACCATGCTTTTTCATATGTTCGTGTACATATGCTGCCATTTCATAATCAATTGGCGGCATTACTTGATTTGCCATCTCAACAAGCGTCACATCAATTCCTTTTTCTCTCAAGTTTTCTGCCATTTCAACACCAATAAATCCTCCCCCGATGACAGTAGCATGACGTGGTTTCTGCTCATCAATATACCCTTTAATACGATCTGTATCTGGTACATTTCGTAATGTAAACAACGCTTTTGCTGTTTCAATTCCTGGAATAGGCGGTACAATTGGCTTAGATCCTGGTGAAAGAATTAAAATATCATAAGACTCTTCGTATGTTTCATTTGTCATTACATTTTTCACAATAATTGTTTTTTCTTCTTTATTAATTTTTATCACTTCACTTAAAACACGAATATCTAAATGAAATCGCTTTGACATCTTTTCAACAGTTTGCACTAACAACTTCTGTCTCTCTTGAATCACACCACCAATGTAATATGGTAACCCACAGTTTGCAAACGAAATATATTCGCCTCGCTCAAACATAATAATTTCATCCTCTTCACTTAAACGACGAAGACGTGCTGCCACTGATGCTCCTCCCGCAACTCCACCAACTACAACAATTTTTTTGCTCATCTTTTCATAACCTCCACGATTATTTTTACTTTTCTTCTTTTTACTTACTACATATAAATATACCGGATGGTAAATTACATATACCTGTATAGGTATATAATAAACACAAAAAAATATAATGACAATATATAAAGCTCAAACTTTATGCTTGTTCACAAAATTGAAACAAACTTGGTATGAAAAAAGCCACTGGTTTCAGCGGCTTCACACATACTTCCGATGTACCATCTTCCCATCATATGAGAAGACAACACCTTTATTCTCAACATTAGATTCCATATGCACCGTTCTTCCCCATAACTGATGAATGTATGGCAATACTTTTTCTAAGTATTTTAAATCTAGCTCGATTCCTTCGTAACTATGTTTAATATACAGTTCCCCATTCTTTAAGTAGTCACCATCTTCTACTACTAAATACGGGAAACCTCCATTTGTTCTCATATTAACAAGCTGATCACGAACATGTTCCCACTCTTTATCAATTACCTTATACTCTTTTCCTTGGCGCTGGAATAAGTACATATCTTCTCTCATAACCAATTCTTTATTTAAGTAATTCCTTAAGAAGGATACGTCCCATTCAATTTCCCGTACTTCAAAGATTTTGTCACGGCCTGATCCAGGTTTTACACCACGACGTTTCATTTCTTCAGTTGGATTATTATAACGTTCTTCAATATCTTCGAACATTTTAATGCCAAGGTAGTATGGATTAATACTTGTTTTTGATGGTTGAACTACACCCGCGTTAAGCTTCGCAAATTCGATTGCTTCAGAAGATGTTAAGTCCATTTCCCGGAGTATACGTTGATGCCAGTACGAAGCCCAGCCTTCGTTCATGATTTTTGTTTCTAGTTGCGGCCAGAAATATAACATTTCTTCTCGCATCATCGTTAAAATATCACGTTGCCATTCATCTAGTTCCCTACTATATTCTTCAATAAAGAGCAGCAAATCTTTCTCTGGCTGCGGCGGGATTTTCTTTTTCTTCCGCATATTTGGTCGTTCTCGTTTTTTATTTCTATCATCTAAATTCCACAAATCATCATACTGTGAAACTCGTTTCTTTTCTACTTCTTCCTCTTCTAAGTCATCTATGCTCCAAGCTAGCTTCGGCCGCATAAGCGATGGATCAATATGTTCTTGAATGGCCAAAACAGCATCTAAAAACGTTTCTACCTCTTCTTTTCCATATTTATGTTCATATGCTTTAATTCGTTCTGCCGTCGCTGCCATACTTTCAACCATATCGCGCTTTGTATTTGAGAAGCGGATATTATTTTTAAAGAAATCGCAGTGTGCTAATACGTGTGCTACAATCAACTTATTTTGAATCAATGCATTTGTATCGAGTAAAAATGCATAACATGGGTCAGAGTTGATGACAAGCTCATATATTTTACTAAGTCCCAAATCATAATGTAGCTTCATTTTGAAGAATTGTTTCCCAAAACTCCAATGTGAAAACCGCGTCGGCATGCCATACGCACCAAATGTATAAATAATTTCCGCTGGGCACACTTCATAGCGCATCGGATAAAAATCAAGTCCAAACCCTGTTGCAATTTCAGTAATTTCAGCGATTGCATATTGTAGTGCTTTATCATCACTAGTTCTCATTATTTTCCCTCCTTACACTTTCCCTTAAGAAAGTGTATGAGGGGAAACGAGCTTTCATGAGAAATGATGAAAAATAGATACTCTACCCTTTACTTTAACCAGTAGTCCTCTTCATAATCATATGACAGATACTGCTCTTCATAACAGCGTTGGCACATATTATAAGGGTAATCCCCTGGCATATATTTTTGACAATACTTGTACCTTTTACGATGGTTTAGCAAGTGTTTGCTTACATACTCATCAATTACTGCAATATAAAAAAGTACTAGAAAAGCACAAAAAAGCCGGATACAAATTTCACATCATTTGCATCCAGCTTTCCACCTTTATCTATTACCCCTCAATAACTTCAAGCCTCTCCATAATCGGCGTGCGCTCTTTTCCTTCTGGCTTCTTATCGAAATAACCAATATGAAGGATTCCAACAATGCGTTGTCCTTTTGTTAATCCAATTCCATCTATAAATAAAGGATTATAATTCAATCCGCCTGATTTCCAAACACATCCTAGTCCGCGCTCCCAAGCGAGTAACTGAAAGTTTTGTATAAATGCACATACTGCTGCGTAGTCTTCGTCGCGCTGGATTTGACGTGGATCTTCATCCATATACACAACGATTTGAGCTGGTGTACTTAGAAAACGATCGGATAAAACTTTACCTCGTTTTGCTCTGTCTTCTTCTGTAAAAGAATTTAATACAGCATCTACTAATTTTTGACGGCCTTCTCCAATAAATAATTTACATTTCCATGGCTCACGATGCTGATGGTTTGGTGCCCACGTTGCATCATTTAATAGTTCAATTAATAATTCTTTTTCTACTGTTTTATCTGTAAATGTACGAATGGAGCGTCTTTCTTTAATGATATTTGCAATGGAAGTATATGTAGTCATATGTTTCTCTCCCTTATCCTCATCTATATGTATAAGTTTATTACTGATATTGATATTGATTTTCAATTTCGATTATAAC
Source organism: Bacillus sp. IT-79MI2 (assembly GCF_949768135.1). NCBI lineage: Bacteria > Bacillati > Bacillota > Bacilli > Caryophanales > Bacillaceae > Bacillus > Bacillus sp. IT-79MI2. The sequence goes on from NZ_CATKPV010000065.1 coordinate 16,078, forward strand.
TCAGTTTTCTACCATTAATCAATGTTTTATGTTGTAAAACTAAGAAAATAATTTCTCGTGAATTATGGAAAAAAACTTGTAATGTTCACAAGTTCTTCACAACTTCTCCACAACTTTGGGAAACTCTATAGATAAAGTTTCCCATTTTATTCAATTAGGAGGAATATATGTATGTACAAAAAAGTAATAGCAAGCATTTTAGCAACAGGACTTTTATGCGGAATAGTAGTCTTCCCTGCTTCTGCTGCCTCTCAAAAAGAATTCACAGCGCATCATCACAAACCAATCTCAGATGAACAACTACAATCTTTAGAAAAACAAGGTTATAAAAAACATGAAATTTGGAAAGCAGCACACATTGCAAAGATTAGCAAAAAAGATATTAAAGATGTTTTATCGTACTATAAACAAAATAAATCTTGGAAAGAAACAGCAAAGCATTTTGGCGTGGATCCAAAGAAACTGCATAAACATCATATGAGTAAAGAAATGAAGCAAGCATTGCTGCAAAAAGTAGCCGAAATGCAAAACTCCACACCAGAACAAATGAAGAAAATAATGAAAGATAATAATATTCGTTTGCATCACCTTACAGTTTTAACCATCATTGCACAAAAAAGCAATACACCATTCAATGACGTATTAAAAATGAAAAAAGATGGCATGCATATTAAACAAATCGCAGAAAAATTAAATGTGAAAAAAGAAGATATAAGAGCTGAAATGATGAAATTAATACAGTCTGTGAAAGAAAAAAAGACAAATTAAACATAAAAAGGAAGAAGTATTTATCACTCTTCCTTTTATATACAAATATTAAAAAAAGCTGTTCAAAAGACAAACATTGTCTAACTTTTGAACAGCTTTTTTGTGTTTCCTGTATAAAATTTGTTCTTCCCAAAAAAACTAACGAGAGCATTCCATATCTTAGCACTCATTTCTTTCATGTACTTTAGTGAAGGACTTTTGCAGCGTACAATTTGGGCAACCTTAACAATGCTTAAAATTATTAAAGTTTCTTTCATTCAACGATTTGAGTACATCATTATTTTTGTTTGGTTTCTCATCATTTTACCTAATCTTTGTGTAACGATTTGGTCTTCTTGCCAATCCATGAAACGATCGTTCCATATTCCGTTTAAGTTTACATTGCCTTTTTTCATTTTCGTTGTGTATATAGCGTCTTTATTTATTATAAACAGAGAACATATTAATACATTGAACACGCTCCTATCTCGGGCTGGTCTGTATATTGTATATGTCTATATCCCTCTCCTTTTTCTATGGCATTCCATTCGCTGGCGGTTGAAAAATAAACAAAATAAAACTTCACCATAGGAAATCACTAGCGAGTTTGGTACAATTTTACTAATACAAAGGCAAAGGGGATATGCAGATGAAAAAATATCTATTCTCTCTACTTGTAATAAGCAGTCTCGTGCTTTCTGGATGTGGTGCAGCAGAAAAGAAACAATCATCTGAACCGAAAGAAGAACACGCTTCTCATTCTCAGCAAGGTGATATCCAAGAAACAACAAAAGGAATCGACACGCTACCAACGTTTCTGGACAAACTAGACCCACAAATGAAAGAAATCTATACAGTTGCAGGAAAAAATGCCGAATTATTAAATTGGATACCTTGTTACTGTGGATGCGGAGAAAGTGTGGGACATAAAAACAATAAAAACTGTTTTATTCGTGAAATTAAGAAAAATGGAGAAGTTGTTTGGGATTCTCACGCAACGACCTGTGTAAACTGTTTAGAAATTGCGGTCGAATCTGCATCTATGCATCAAAAAGGAAAATCGACTCTTGAAATTCGAAACTACATTGATAATAAATATAAAGAAGGCTACGCAAAACCAACGCCTACCCCAATGCCAAAAGCGTAAAAACGAGGAATTTCCTCGTTTTTTACTTTTTACGTAACATTTCCCTTAGCAAATTCTTTCAAGTGTTTTTCTTCTCGATTGACGTACACTATATGTAACTCCTCAGTAAGGAGGGTACACAATGCAGACATATAACGACTACGATAAAGCTCTCTATTACACGTATTGTTGTAATTGGGACAAGTTGCTTGTTTTAATGGTGCAAACTGATGATCAATTACTTTCTAAACGAATCGAGCATTTTTTACATGCTTACAAATATGGAAAAGAACTACCAGAAGTAGATAAACAACTTCAACTTCTATTCCAATATATCGACCATGCTTCACAAAAGTCGCATATAGAAGAAATAGACCAAGTACAAATGTAAATGAAGCGCTATTCTCCCTTTGAGAATAGCGCTTTTTGAATATTTTTCCATATATCTGTTCATAATACACATATCAATAGTGGACGGACGTGATGATTTGCATAAATCTTTATACTTATTTCTCTGCATGATGATACTGCTTATCGGTTGTGAAAAAACGAATAATCCTCATTCGTTTCAAGGGATAAAACAAGAGAAAGACATATGGAACATCCTACTTATCGGCAGCGATTCACGAGGTGAGCAACAAGCTCGTGCTGATACAATTATGATTGCCCAGTACAATAAAAAAGAGAATACAGCAAAGCTTGCTTCAATTATGCGGGATAGTTATGTAGAAATTCCTTCTTACGATAAAAAATATAATAAAATCAACGCTGCCTACTACTATGGCGGCCCTGAATTATTACGAAAGACGATTCAACATAATTTTGGAATCGATGTTTCTCATTACATTACGATTGATTTTGAAGCATTTGTTAAAATTGTGGATACCATTGCACCTGAAGGAATTGAAGTGAATGTTACACAAACAATAATCGATGATATGGGACTACATGTAAAGCCAGGGATACAACCTCTTCACGGGAAAGATTTACTGAAATACGCGCGTTTTCGCCATGATACTGAAAGTGACTTTGGCCGTGTGAAACGACAACAAGAAGTACTCCGGGCATTGAAACAAACCCTTACTGATAAAGTTCACTCTATAGATGGGGTACTAAATTTACCAATAATGGCACATGAACTCTCTCCATATATAAAAACAAATTTAGATATGTCAACGCTATTTACACTTGGAAATAGTATTTTATCTCAGCCCATTGATAAAATGGAAACGATGCGAATTCCAATTGATAACGAATATGAATCTGCTCTTACCAAACACGCTGGTTCCGTATTAAAAATAAATCCAGAAGCAAATAAAGAAGCCATTCAAAACTTCTTCAATGTCACAAAAGCTGTAAACCGACCGTAAAAACAAGGTTCATGGACCTTGTTTTTTTATTTCCAAGTTTCCCCCTTATAAAACTTTCCTTGATAAAAATATTTTCTCTTTATTTTCTTGTCCTTTTCATACTATAATTTAGTATGTAACTATTATAAGAGAGGTAAAAAACATGAAACGTGAGACAAAACAAGAATATGCATTGTTTACTGCTTGGGGAGCTTCTTTTATTGCTACACTTGGAAGCTTATATTTTTCTGAGATCATGAAATTTGAGCCTTGTGTACTTTGTTGGTATCAACGCATTTTTATGTACCCATTTGTTTTATGGCTTGGTATTGCAGTTGTAAAAAAAGACTACCGCATTGCTACATATTCTTTACCAATTGCAAGTATTGGTGCCTGTATTTCGTTATATCATTATGCCATTCAAAAAGTTTCTGCATTCTCAGCAGCAGGAGCAGCTTGTGGACGTGTGCCTTGTACGGGGGAATATATAAACTGGTTCGGATTTGTCACAATCCCATTTTTGGCACTTATCGGATTTATCACGATCGCGATTTGCAGCTTGATTGTAATTAAAAATAAATAAGGAGATGACATAATGAAAAAAATGCTTATCTTTGGTGGTATTATTATCGTCTTATTTGCAGCGATTTTTGCTGTAGTACAGATGGAAAACAAAAATACAACGAAACAAGAAAAAAATTACTATACAAATAAAATCTCTTCTTCTGATATTCGTAAAAATAACGAGGAAAAGAAAGAACAAACCATTTACTTCTATCAAACAGGTTGTCACTACTGTGAAAAAGTCTCACCTATTGTTGTACCAATGGCTAAAGACATGAACATTGATATGAAAGTCATTGATATTTTCAACGATAACCCAACTTGGGATGATTATAAAATTGAAGGAACACCAACAATTATTCATTTCAAAGATGGAAAAGAAGTAAATCGTATTAAAGGTGAGCAATCAAAAGATGCTTTTGAAAAATGGTTTAAAGAAAACAAAAAATAATAAGAAAAGGAAACTCCTTCTATACATGAAAGCTGTGTAAAATCCCACACTAATGTATAAGGAGGGGGTTTTATGCCAGAGGTACGCTGCTCTGTTTCCAATTGTTCATTTTGGGGACAAGGGAACTTTTGTCAAGCAAATGCAATCTTTGTTCAGCCTGATGACCAAAACGCGAATCAACCAGGCGATGATTCTTATACAAATGCAGCTTTAACGGGTGAAACACTTGAAAGCTCTGCGACAACAAGCGTTGAAACATGTTGTCAAACGTTTCAACCGAAATATTAACCTTTATCCCATCTCAGCTATATGAGGTGGGACTTTTATTCACCTCTTCTTGTTTACGTAATCTTTAATCCTCCCTATAATAAAATTAGCATTTTTATTAATACAAAGGTGGAATACTATGGCTAAAACAATTACAGATATTGCGAAATTAGCAGGCGTTGCAAAAAGTACTGTCTCTCGTTACTTAAATGGCGGATATGTTAGCGATAAAACAAAACAAAAACTTGAAATCATCATTCAAGAAACAAATTTTTCTCCCAATACATTTGCGCAAAGTTTAAAAGCAAAAACAACAAATTTAATTGGTGTTATTATCCCCAGATTAGATTCTTTCGCTACGACGAAAACGCTGATTGGGATTGACAATACATTGCGGGAAAATAGCTATCAAATGCTTGTTGCAAACGCAAACCAGAAAATTGAAACAGAAATTCAAGCAATGAAAAACTTTATAAAGCAAAAAGTAGCTGGCATTATTTTATTAACTAAAACTTTAACAAAAGAGCATAAACAAATCATTGCAAATTCCAGCATCCCCATTTTATTTGTTGGTCAGCAATATGAAAATCAATATTGTCTCATTCATGACGATTATGATGCTGCTTATGAATTAGGAGCATATGTGCTATCACAAGGTCACCGCGATATCGCTTATTTAGGAGTAGAAGAAGATGATGTTTCAGTTGGTGTGAATCGAAAACGCGGTTTTCAAAAAGCTATCGAAAATTTAGAACCTACTTGTGAAGTTTCCTATTATGAAACGACCTTCCAAATCGAAAATGCGATGAAACAAGTTCAACATATTTTAGACCATGCTCGCCCAACCATTATCGTATGTGCAACAGATAACATCGCTCTTGGAGCAATGAAAGTCATCCATTCTAACTACCTTTCCATACCGACTCATATTTCAGTAACAGGATTCGGTGGCTACGATATTTCTGAAATGGTACACCCTAGTTTAACTACAATCGCATTTGACTATGAGTACGCAGGGCAGCTAGCTGCTACTTCTCTTACAAAGCTTATAGAACATAAAACGATTCCGAAAACAATACACTCTCGCTATACATTAAAAATTCAAGAAAGCGTTGACAAAATATAAAGGCGCTCTATAATGAAATTAAAACCGGTTCCACATTTTAAAAACAGGATTTTTTAACATAAGCCCCCTGTTTTTTATTTTAACCAAAAACGGAACCGGTTCCACAAATTGAAACTGTAAGGTCAGGAGGAATTTTTATGGATATGAAACAAATTGCTACTCAAGTATTACAGCACATCGGGGGAAAAGAAAATGTTATTCGTGCTACACACTGCGCAACCCGCCTTCGTCTCGTACTAAAAGATAAGGCACAAGTAAACGTGTCGGAAATTGAGAACATTAACGGTGTTAAAGGGGCCTTCGCAACAAATGAGCAATATCAAATTATTTTTGGCACTGGCGTAGTCAACAAAGTGTACGATGAATTTTCAAAGCTAATTGGAGTGTCTGAACTCGACTCTTCCGTATCAAAAGAAGTTCCAAAGAAAAAAATGAATCCTATCGCTCGCTTAGCGAAAACTTTATCCAACATTTTCGTTCCTATTATTCCCGCTATCGTCGCAAGTGGTTTACTCATGGGACTGCTCGGAATGTTGAAAGCGTTTAAATTCGTTCCTGCTAATCATTCGCTTATCCAATTACTTGATATGTTCTCAAGCGCTGCTTTTATTATTTTACCTATTTTAATTGGTATTAGTGCTGCTAAAGAATTTGGTGGGAATATTTTCTTAGGAGCAGTTATTGGTGGCATATTAACACACCCAAATTTAACGAATCCTTGGTCTCTCGCAAATGCAAAACCAACTGTTTTACATTTCCTCGGTATGGATATTGATATGGTTGGCTATCAAGGTACTGTTTTACCTATTTTATTATGTGTATACGTTATGAGTACAATTGAAAAAGAACTTCGCAAACGAGTTCCAAATTCTTTAGATTTATTAGTTACACCTTTCTTAACTATTATCATAACTGGATTTTTATCACTTATTATTATCGGACCAATTGGATATAAAATTGGTGATGGTATTACTTATCTTTTAAATACGATTTATCAATTTGCTGGCCCAGCCGCTGGTCTTATATTTGGTGGTATGTATTCAACAATTGTTCTTACCGGTCTACACCATAGCTTCCACGCTATCGAAGCTGGATTACTTGCTAATAAAGATATCGGTGTTAATTTCTTACTCCCTATTTGGTCAATGGCCAATGTTGCCCAAGGCGGAGCCGCTTTAGCAGTTTATTTTAAAACGACAAACAAAAAAACGAAAGAAATCGCAATTCCATCAGCTGCATCGGCATTTTTAGGAATTACTGAACCAGCTATTTTTGGTGTTAATTTAAAACTGGGTAAACCATTTATTGCAGCCGCGATTGGTGGCGCAATAGGCGGAGCATATGTTGTCTGGATGCAAGTTGCTGCTAACGCATACGGTTTAACAGGAATTCCGATGCTAACAATTGTTGCTCCACTAGGAATGATGAATACTGTTCATTATGTAATAGGTTTTGCAATTGCAGTTATCACTGCTTTTATTGCCACTCTAATTTTATATAAAGAAAGTAAATAACCACGAGGTGAAAACCTATGTCCAAATATAAAACAATACTGCAATCCAATACAGAAGAACTAAATTCTTTATATGAAATTGCAAACCAAGATTCATGGAAACCGATCTATCACATTCATCCCCCATATGGATTAATGAATGACCCTAACGGTGTCTCGTATTACAATAATGAATATCATGTTTTTTATCAATGGTATCCATTTGGTCCTATTCACGGAATGAAGCATTGGGGACATGTAAAATCAAAAGATCTTATCCAGTGGGAAAGAATGCCTGTTGCCATTATTCCTACTGAAAGCTACGAATCACACGGAGCATACTCCGGTAGTTCTATTATAAGAGACGGGCTTCTCCACTTATTTTATACGGGGAATATAAAGAAACGAGATCATTCTCGTGATGCAAAACAATGCATGGTAACGATGAATTCACAATATGCAATGAATAAGTATAGTAATAACCCTGTCATTGATCGTATTCCTGATGGGTATACAAAACATGTACGAGACCCGAAAGTATGGAAGAACAATGATACTTACTATATGCTACTTGGTGCACAACGTGAAAATGAAACAGGTACCCTATTATTATATAAGTCACCGGATCTATATAATTGGCATTTCCAAGGTGAAGTTAAAACAAACTTAAAAACATTTGGATTTATGTGGGAATGCCCAGATTACTTTCAGCTATCAGGTAACGATGTACTACTCTTTTCTCCTCAAGGAATCGAAAAGGACGGGAGTAATTTCCAAAATGTATATAATGTAATATACGCAATGGGAACTTTTAATATCGAAAATTTATATTTTCATATTGAGTCTTATTATGAGATTGATAAAGGATTTGATTTTTACGCCCCTCAAACTTTAGAAGATGCTACTGGTCGACGCCTTCTATTTGCTTGGGCTGGCTCAAGTGAAATATCGTATCCTTCTGATGAGCATATGTGGGCTCATTGTTTAACACTTCCAAGAGAATTGACATTGGAAAATAATATATTGAAGCAAAAACCTGTTTCAGAATTAAAAAAACTACGAACATTAAAAAAAGAAATTTCAGGCGATATAGCAAATGGACTAAATATATTAACAGCTCTTGACCATGAACAAACCTATGAATTAATTGCTACTCTCAAAACAGAAGAAGCAAACACATTTGGTCTTGCTTTATTTCATCATGAAGAGGAATCTTTCCCGATTACATTTAACCGTGAAAAAGGAACTGTTTCTATAAACCGAGGCAACTTCCAGCATCACTTTGGAGGAGAATATGGATATGAACGCTGTAAGAAAATCGATATTCACGATACGATAGAGCTAAGAATTTTTGTAGACAACAGTATTGTAGAAATTTTCTTATATGATGGTTCTACTGTCTTTACTTCTAGAGTGTTTCCTCGAAAAGATATTGAGCATCATATTGCAATTTTTTCAGATGCAAAACTATACTTTACAATCACACAATATAAACTTAAAAGAGGGATTATATGAGCAATATTTTTTGTATAGGTGAATTATTAATTGATTTCGTTTGCCGAAATTCCAATATTTCTTTAGTAGATGGTGTAGATTTTGAAAAAAAAGCTGGTGGTGCCCCAGCTAATGTTGCTGCTGCTATTACGAAATTAGGTGGTCATGCGACATTTATGGGACAAGTCGGAAATGATCCTTTCGGAAATTTCCTAGAACAGACATTACAAAGTGCTAATGTAGATACATCGATGCTCATAAAAGAAAAACAAACGACACTTGCATTCGTATCTATAGATCAAGATGGTGAACGTGATTTTACTTTTATGCGCGGAGCAGATGGTGAATACAGTTTTAATAAAATTGATCTATCTAAAATTAATAAAAATGATGTGATACATTTCGGTTCAGCAACAGCCTTATTATCTAGTCCTTTAAAAGAAACATATTTTCAACTACTACAGTATGCAAAAGAAAATAATCATTTTATTTCTTTTGATCCAAATTATCGAAGTGTACTCATTACAAATACAGAGCAATTCTCTCAAGATTGCCTGTCTTTCATTAAATACGCTCACTTCGTAAAAGTGAGCCAAGAAGAAGCAATTATGCTTTCGAAAGAGACTGATTTACAAAAATCAGCTATAAAATTATTAGAATACGGTGCTAAAATTGTAGCCATTACACTTGGAAAATACGGTACCCTTGTCGCAACGAAAGAAGCACAAATCATCGTGCCTTCTATCTCAATAAAACAAGTAGATACAACTGGTGCTGGTGATGCTTTCGTTGGGGCGATGTTATATCAATTCTCGAAAACTGGGCATCCTCTTTCTCAAAATTTTACAGATTTAAAGCGATTTGTCTCATTTGCAAACAAAGTAGGAGCCATAACGTGTACAAACTATGGTGCTATTGCTTCCCTTCCATCACTAGTAGATGTAAAAGCATACGATTAATCGTATGCTTTTTACATTCCCCTCCAAACATCATGCATCATAAAGAAATACACTACAACGAGAAGAATCGTTCCACATAAAGTAATCCGACGATATATACTACTCTCCCCTTCCCTTGCTTTCACAAAAGCCCAAATAAATCCAACAAATAATACTAAATCAATATATGGGATATAAAAGGAAAACACGAGTAACGTATATAAATAAACGATGAACAAACACGTCGTTACTAAAAATATTTTAAAAGCAAATTCACCATTCATAGTGTAACCGCCCCCCAATCTGTACTGTATTATATTCACCAAAGTACGATAGTTGCGATTACGGTGTTTAATAACAAATAAGCTATCGCCTATTTACGATAGCTTTACTGTATATTATATTTCCTCTTATATATATTACTTAAAATGGAATAAGGCACTTGCTCATAACGAATTTTCCCGCCTGTTTCATCCATAATATACAAATTATTACCTATATAATAACTTCCATTTTTCCCTCGAGAATAAACAGCATATCGTTCATTCGGCAATACTGTTTTTACTTTCGTAAATTGACCATTTGGTTCTTGCCAATATATATTCATACGATCCACAAGTGTTAACATTCCAATTTGCTCTTCTTCTACTATACGTCCATTCCAACTTGTAACACGATATCCAAGCTTATGCGCTGCATATTCTGGAGATGTATAAAACTGAGAAATAATTACTTTTGTCCGTAACGATACTCGGTCATATAGCCATTGTATATCTCGATCATGCATGCGAATGCAACCGTTTGATTCTCTTCTTCCAATCGTCCCTTCTCGATTTGTACCATGAATTGCATATTCTTTTTCATTTAAACCGATCCATCTTGTTCCAAGTGGATTATTCGGTGCACCACCCGGAATATTTTTACGGTGATATTCTTTATTTTTATATTTATTAATGATACAAAATGTGCCTTCAGGGGTTGGTGTGTTACGCTTTCCAGTTGTAACAGGAAACGTCCTTACATATTTTCCATTTTCAAAAAAAGATAATTGATTTGTAGTAAGGTTAATAAGTATTAAATGATCTGCACTAGCAAAAGTGCTGATTGGTAGACAGAAAAAGAATATCACCATCAAACATATCTTCTTCATTCATATCCCCCCAGTACCATCATCTACGATGGTACCATTAGCTTTTACTATGCACTCAATTCTTATGAACAAAAACACAAAGATTCTTCAGATTTAACTTATCCATTCACAATTACACCACCATTTACGTGAATGATTTGTCCGGAAACATATGTGGAATCGCCTGAAGCTAAATATACATAAGCAGGCGCTAATTCATACGGCTGCCCTGGTCTTTTCATCGGTACATTACTTCCAAATTCCGATACCTTCTTCTTATCAAAACTCGCTGGAATAAGCGGTGTCCAAATCGGGCCTGGCGCAACACCATTTACACGAATTCCTTTTTGAACTAGTGATTTTGCAAGTGAACGTGTAAAAGCAACAATCGCTCCTTTTGTTGCAGAATAATCAATGAGTTGCTCGTTTCCTTCATACGCAACGATCGAAGCTGTATTTATGATTGTATCTCCCTGCTTTAAATGCGCGAGCGCAGCTTTTGTAACGTGAAAATAAGAAAAAATGTTAATGCGAAATGTTTTTTCAAGTTGCTGCGCTGTAATGTATTCTAAACTTTGCTGCGGGTATTGCTGCGCAACATTATTCACAAGAACATTTAAACCACCTAGCTTTGAAACTGCTTCCTTTACGATGTGCTGACAATGTTGTTCACTACTTAAATCACCTGGGAGTAATATGCATTTCACACCTTGCTTTTCCACAAGTCTTTTCGTCTCGTTCGCATCTTCAAGTTCATCTAAATACGCAATCGCAATATTGGCTCCCTCTTTTGCGAACGCAATTGATACCGCTCTTCCAATTCCACTATCCCCTCCTGTAATAAGCACATTTTTCCCTTTTAATTTTTCACTACCGCGATAATTAGGATCTTCGTACTCTGGGAGAGGATTCATCATCGATTCAATCCCCGGTTGTCTATTTTGATGTTGTGGTGGTAACGTTAAAAACTTTTTTTGCTCAGGCATACACATTTCAGCTCCTTCTCATTTCTCTTTCTTATGATGTACACATTTATAAAAAGTACTTATACATTAAAAGCCGAAACGTAGGAGCTGTTCTGTGATTAATATTCGAAATTAAGACATAAAATAGAAATTGTTATAAACTTTTTTGTACGAAACTCTTGCAATAGAACCAAAAAACGAATATTATATATAACTGTTGTGGCAATCATTCGTAAACAGAAAGGATGTTTATATGTTTAACCTTTCAAAACATAAAACTTCTATTAAAACTGAAATTATGGCAGGTATTATTACCTTCTTAACAATGGCATATATCATTGTCGTAAACCCTATCATCCTTGGGGATGCAGGTGTTCCATTTGAACAAGCATTTACAGCGACAATTATTGCCGCTGTTGTTGGAACATTATTTATGGCAATCTTTACAAATTTACCAATTGCAATCGCGCCGGGTATGGGACTTAACGCTTATTTCTCTTACTCTGTTGTAAAAGCGCATGAAGGAATGACCTTCGCAATTGCATTCTCTGCTGTATTTGTAGCAGGTATGATTTTAATTTTGTTATCATTTACATCTTTCCGTACAAAATTAATGGAAGCAATTCCTGAAAACTTAAAACATGCAATTACTGCTGGTATTGGCTTATTTATTGCTTTTATCGGTTTACGTCTGACGGGCATTGTAACAAAACATCCGTCTAACTTAGTTGGGCTTGGAGATCTTCATTCGCCTCCTGTACTACTAGCGTTAGCTGGACTTGGAATTACTCTGATTCTTATGTCCTTAAATGTAAACGGCGCATTATTCATCGGAATGCTCTTAACAGGAATTATCGCTTATTTCACAGGTCAATTAACATTTCCAAACGGTATTACATCAATGCCTGGATTACCAGAAGGAATTATTGTTTCAAATCCAATTACTGCTGTTTCTGATGTGATTCATTACGGATTATACGGCGTTGTATTCTCACTCTTCCTTGTTACACTATTCGATACAACAGGTACACTACTTGGTGTTGCTCAGCAAGGTGGATTTATAAAAGATGGTAAACTTCCAAAATCGGGACGAGCTCTTCTATCTGATTCTTTCTCAGCAACAATCGGGGCTATGTTCGGAACAACACCATCAACAGCATATATTGAATCATCTGCGGGTGTTGCAGCTGGTGGACGTACTGGTTTAACAACAGTTACAGTAGCTGCATTGTTTGCCGTTGCTGCATTCTTTGGTCCTCTAGTAGGTGCTGTTTCTGGTGTTTCAGCAATTACATCTCCATCATTAATTATTGTTGGTAGCTTAATGATGGGCGCTGTACGTCACATTGATTGGGATACATTCGACGAAGCATTCCCAGCATTCTTAGTAATCTTAAGCATGCCGCTTACATCAAGCATCGCAACAGGTATTGCACTTGGATTCATTTCGTATCCACTTATGAAAATGGCAAAAGGACAATTCCGTGCTGTGCATCCACTTGTATATGTATTTGGTATTTTGTTTGCTTATCAATTAGTTTTCTTACCGCACTAATAAAAAAGCCTTGGCTCACAAATTCTGTGAACCAAGGCTTTTTCTAATATTCCTTATTCATTTGCAATTCTTTACTATATTTTTGAATCAAAAATGAAGAAATAAACATCACCATTCCTGCGCTAAAACCAATTAGTTGATCTAATAAAAGTTCATCATGAATCAGAAAGCGTAATAGAAATACTCCACCAAAAATAAACATTGCCGTATATCCCATACGTCTAAGTCCCTTATATACATTTTCCATATGTATCATTCCTCTATACACTTTTACCCAAATTATACCACAATTAGCCCTGAATAGATTTTATATTCAGTCTATTACAAGAACAAAAACCCCTGAAAGAGGTTTTTCCATCCATTACCTTTGTAAAAACACCTGTAAATCCGCAAATTGTCTTGCTGCATCTTTATAGCCTTGTTCATATAAATTTTGCAGCTTTTGTGAATCTTTTTCCATTCGATCCACTTGAAGTGGTACTTCTGGACGAATGACAAATAGATTTCCGGCTAACTCTTCTTTTTCAATATAATGAAGTGTCTCATTGTATACTTCATAACGAGAAAGCATCGTATTGACAAGATTAGGATATTTTTTATAAGCTTTTGCTGCAATCCATCCAAATTTTGATTTTTTCTTCGCATATCCATGGTTTCTCGTTAAAATAACAATCGATTTCTCATAACCATCTTGCTGTGCTTTACGAACTGGGATTGGATCCGAAATTCCGCCATCCAATAATTGTTTACCACGATAATTTACAACTGGTGCGATAAATGGCAATGAGCTAGAAGCTTGTAATAAAGTCAATGCATCTTCATTTGTTCCTTCTTTTTCAAAATACATTGGTTCACCGGTTTCACAATCTGTCGTTCCTACTAGAAAACGCTCTGCACTATTAAAGTATGTGTCAAAATCAAATGGCACGTGCTGTTCTGGAATTTCACGAAAAATAAAGTCCATATCAAATAACTGACGTTTTTTCCATAAATTTTTGTAAGATAAATACCTCGGATGTGTTGCATAATCAATATTTACTGTTTTATTTCGATTTCTTTGTCTTGAAATATATGAAGCCGCATGACATGCTCCTGCTGAAACACCAATAATATAGGGAAAATATAAATCTTGCTCCATAAAGTATTCTAGTATTCCACCCGTATATACACCGCGCATACCGCCGCCTTCTAATACTAAACCCGTATTTTCAAGCATTGTTTTCTCTCCTCTTTATATACATAGACTCTTTAATTATTCATCTTGTTAAATATCTCTTTCTATTATATAAGAGTCTTCACAAAAACCATATTCAGAAGGCTTGGTGCGAACGAAAAATTATTCTTCTACTTCTCTAAATGGGATCCTACATCCTTTACAAACCTTTGAATCAATGATAATTCCTCTTCTGTATACTGATTTAAAAGTAACAACCACTTCTCTTCAGCTTGTTGATGCAATTTCTCATGCGCCATGTAAATTTCATTTCCGTTGTCTGTTAAACGAAAAAATATTTCCTTTTGATTATCTAACATTCTCATCTTTTCAACAAATTGTTTATTAAACAATTTTGTACAAATTTTAGAAATTGCTCCCTTTGTCATTCCCATCTCTTCAGTAATAGCTGTTACATTCATTAACCCTTTTTTTCCTATGCATTGGATCACATGTAATTCTGATAAAGACATGCCACTTACCCCTGTCTCACGAAGAAAACGCTCATCATTTCCTTTCATATGCTCTTCTTGTTTATGAAAAAGTGTACGAATATCCGAAAGTATTTCTATTTGCCTTACTGTACGGTCCAAGTCGAATCCCCTCCATGATACTTCATAAGTTTCCACAGAAACAATTTAATTATATACCATTTCAAAATAAAAATTAAATTCATTTTTATCTTTACAAGTAAGAAAATAATGTTAAAATTATTTTAGTTTCCTAGGAAACTAAAATAAGGAGGTTTTCTGATGAATCACTCATCATCTTCATCAAAATTAAAATCTATTTTGTATATCGTTTGTATTAGCGCTCTATTAGGTTCCTTCGCTCAAAACATTTACACGCCCCTCTTACCAATGATTCAAGATTCCTTTCACACCTCTCTTTATCTTGTGAATTTAACTGTCTCTATTTTTACTTTTGTTCTTGCAATTATGCAGCTTGTTTACGGACCATTGATTGATGCAAAAGGACGAAAATATATTCTCATTCCTAGCCTAATTATTAGTACGATCGGTTCAATCGGTTGTGCTTTTACAACAGACATCTATTTATTCCTTTTCTTTAGAGCTGTTCAAGCGTTAGGAATAGCCGCTATACCTATAGTTGCTGCTACTATTATCGGTGATTTATTCGAAGGAAAAGAACGCGGAAAAGCAATGAGTCTCTATCAAATGTTACTTGCTCTTGCCCCAGCGATAGGCCCTCTCATGGGTGGCTATCTCGGAAACATAAACGGGCACGTATCTATTTTTCTCTTTTTATCTACAATTGGTGTAATCTTATTAATTACAAATATTTCATTGCTTCCAGAAACAAAGCCAGACGTACTCAAAAAAGACAAAACTACAAATAATTATTGGCGTATTTTAAGAAATAAGACTGGATCTTCTATTGCAATCATTGGCTTTATGCAGTTTTGTATCTATTTTTGTTTCCTCGTTTTTTTACCTAGCATATTAACAAATGTATTTCATCTAAACACAGGTGAAATTGGGCTTATGTTTGTACCAATGTCTCTATGCATTATGCTAGGAAGTTATTGCTACAAATTTTTGCAAACATTACTCACAACAAAACAAGCTTTACTTATCACTAGCTTTTTCAATATCATATGCGTAATTTTATTCTCTTTCACATATCATATCAGCATCCCAATCTTAATTATTATTACATCCGTATACGGTTTCAGTATCGGATTATCCATGCCAACTCATATAACTTTATTAACAGAAGAGTTTGTAGGAGAACGAGCAACTGCCATTGGTATCTACAACTTTATCCGTTATATCGGAATGGGTACAGGACCCATCGTAGGTAGTTTTCTACTCTTTAATCAAAATTACTTTTGAATTTTCTTTACGGGATCGATAGTTTTCCTAATTGTGACCTTATATGCGATGAAAAAACTACCTCGTAACCATATAAGAAAAGCAGAGATTCAAAAAGCTGAATAATCTGTATGTAACATACAAACAAAAAGAGAATGCCCGAAAACAGCTATTTTACTGCATTTGGACATTCTCTTTTTTATACTCTCTGATCTGCCACAATATGAATATCAATATGCTTCGTCTGCCTCATAATTTCATTTACAATGGATCCTTTTCGAATTTCTTCCCATCTTGTTCTTGCTGATTGACCAAGTAAAATTTGGGTGACCTGTAATCGTTTTGCCACTTCAATAATGACATCAGCTGGCTTTCTTCCTTTCGCTTCTTCCAATACGAAAGTAGCATGAAATTGATTGGTTAACGATTGCCACTCCTCAATTGTTTGCCTTTTGCTTGCCGATATTAATTCTATATTTTCTCTTTCAACATTTAATACATACAATTCAGCGTTTAATCGATCTGCCATACGCCAACCACGCCGTATTAATTTCTCTGCTGTTGAACTATATTGCACACAAACGAGAATTTTTTCTTTTACACCTATTGGTTCTGTCACTGACTGACTAATCTTCTCGTCCATATCGTCGGCAACTTCACGAAGTGATAACTCTCGTAAAGCTCCTAAATTATTAACCGTAAAAAAATTTTGTAAGCTTTGCTGAATTTTTCCTTCTTTATATATCTTTCCATCTGTCAATCGTTTCCTCAAAACTTCAGGGGTTACATCAACAAGTTGAATTTCATTTGCTTTTTGTAAAATAAAATCAGGAATACGCTCTCGTACTTTTACATTCGTGATTTGTTCCACAATATCATGAACGCTTTCTAAGTGTTGAATATTAAACGCTGATAATACTGATATCCCAGCGTCCAATAATTCTTCTACATCCATATAACGTTTTTTATGTTTTAATCCAGGTATATTACTATGTGCCAATTCATCCACAACAACTACTTGCGGTGCTCGCTTTATAATCCCCTCTACATCGAGCTCATAAAATACTTTTCCTTTATAGTTTATTTCTTTTAACGGTATTCTTTCTAAATCAGCAATTGCTTCTTCTGTTTCTTTTCTTCCATGCGTTTCAATTAAACCTATTACAATATCAATATTCTCTTTTTTCATTTCTTGCGCATCAAACAACATTTTATAACTTTTCCCTACTCCTGGAGCAGCACCTACATACAGCTTTAATTTCCCGCGATTTTGCTGGCGTATATATTCTAAATATTCTTCCGGCGTTCGTCTTTGAAACGTCGGTTTATAATCATCTGCATACATTACGCGCACAACCTTTCCTAGTAAACAACGCTACCTCAATCGATTGGATTGAGGTAGCAACAATACTATTTCATTATTTTCTGTAATTCCAGATTTAATTTCAAAACGTTCACACGATCCTCTCCAAATAATCCTAGTGCAGCACCTTCTGTTTGAGACTTAATCATTTGATTTATTTTTTCTTTCGGAATATTCGTTAATTTCGAGATGCGATCAACTTGTACGTAAGCTGCCTTTGGACTAATATCAGGATCTAATCCAGAACCTGAATTCGTCACTAAATCCATCGGTACTTCCGTAACTGAAACAGTCGGATTTTTATCCTTCCAATTTGCTACACTTTCTTCTACACGTTTTACTAAATCAGGATTAGATGGTGCATAGTTATTTGATCCTGACGCTTCTGCTTTATATTCTATACTAGAGACGCGTCCATGAAAATAACGTGGGTCTGTAAAGTTTTGACCGATTAACTTTGAGCCAATCACTTCATTTTTTTCATTATATATAAGACTTCCATCCGCATTATCCTTCATCACTGCTTGCGCAATTCCAGTTACAAGCAGCGGGTATAAAAGCCCACAAAGAACAAGAAATGTAAAGGTAACACGAATGACCGGTGAAAGTATATTTTGTTTTTTAGCCATTTTCTTTTCCCCTCTTCCTTATATGAACAATCCTACAATTAGATCAATTACCTTAATCCCAATGAAAGGAACAATGACTCCTCCAAGTCCGTAAATTAATAAGTTGCGACCAAGCAATGCATTGGAACTCATCGGTTTATACGCAATCCCCTTCATTGCTAATGGAATGAGTAATGGAATGATAATGGCATTAAATATTAATGCTGATAAAATAGCTGAAAGTGGCGAAGTTAATTTCATTATGTTCAGTGCTTCCATTTGCGGAATTGCTAATGTAAACATCGCTGGAATAATCGCAAAGTATTTTGCTATATCATTCGCGATACTGAACGTTGTTAATGCACCACGCGTCATTAGCAGCTGTTTACCAATACCTACAACCTCAATAATTTTTGTTGGATTGGAATCTAGATCAATCATATTAGCCGCTTCTTTCGCAGCTGTTGTTCCACTATTCATCGCTAATCCAACATCCGCTTGCGCTAACGCTGGTGCGTCATTCGTACCATCGCCAGTCATTGCCACAAGTTTTCCTTTATCTTGTTCTGTTTTAATAACTGCAATTTTATCTTCTGGCTTACATTCTGCAACAAATTCATCTACACCTGCTTCTTTCGCAATTGTTGCTGCTGTTAATGGGTTATCACCTGTACACATGACCGTTTTGATTCCCATTTGGCGAAGTTGTTCAAAACGTTCGCGCATACCAGGTTTTACAGTATCCTTTAAATAGATTAAGCCATAAATACGATCATCCACTGCAACTACAAGTGGTGTCCCACCTTCTTTTGAAATTAAATCTGCCTTTTGATTCACATCTTTTGGAATCGTACCACCTTGCGCTTGTACCCACTCAATAACAGCACCAACTGCACCTTTTCTTACTTTTGTACCATCCAGTAAGTCTACACCACTCATTCTTGTTTCTGCTTTAAACGGAACAAACTCTCCTTGCTCAGCAAGCTCACTGCTATATGATAAAGCTTTTGATTTTACATATTCAATTACAGAACGACCTTCTGGTGTTTCATCTAAAACTGATCCTAATGCAGCCCATTTTGCTAATTGTTCAATTGTTTCGTTTCCTACAGGAAGTAATGTATGTGCCATCCGGTTTCCAAAAGTAATAGTACCCGTTTTATCTAAAATAATTGTATTAATATCCCCCGCAGCCTCTACAGCTTTACCTGACATTGCTAATACATTAAATTTCGTAACACGGTCCATTCCGGCAATCCCAATCGCGGATAATAATCCTCCAATTGTTGTTGGAATTAAACAAACAAGAAGTGCAACAAGTACGGCTGTATCAATCTTAAACCCTAAATAATTTGTGAAAATTGGTAGTGTTACAACTACAATTAAGAAAATAAGAGTTAAACTTGTCAGTACTGTATTCAAAGCTATCTCATTCGGTGTTTTTTGACGAGCAGCCCCTTCTACTAAAGAGATCATTTTATCTATAAACGACTCACCAGGATTACTTGTAATCGAAATTGTAATCTCATCACTAACAACCATTGTACCGCCTGTTACTGAACAAAAGTCTCCACCAGCTTCTTTAATAACAGGAGCGGATTCCCCCGTAATAGCAGATTCATCAACTGATGCTAAACCTTTAATAACCTCGCCATCACTTGGGATCATTTCTCCTTGTTTTACAATTACAACGTCACCTTTTCTCAGTTCAGTCGCTGATACTTGAACGATTTCCCCATTTTCTTTTACGACGCTTGCAAATACATCTTTCTTCGATTGTTTCAAAGAATCTGCTTGCGCTTTCCCACGCCCTTCAGCTAATGCTTCTGCAAAATTCGCAAATAAAACTGTAAATAATAGAATGAGAGAAACTGTTATATTAAACCAACCTGGTATACTATTAGATTCATTGGGAAGGAATGATAAAATCAAAGTAATAATAAATCCAATTTCTACTACGAACATAATTGGATTTTTCACCATTACTTTTGGATTCAGTTTTGCAACTGATTGTTTCATCGCATGTGTAACAATATCACGATCCATCGTTTTCGCTTGTCTAACCTCATCTTCTACAACATGTACCCGTGATTGATTCGCTTGTTTTTCTTTTACCACTACAGGTCTCATCATTTACCCTCCATTACTTCAATGTAAGAAATTCTGTAATTGGGCCTAATACTAACATTGGGAAGAATGTTAACGCACCGACAATTACAATTGTCCCAATGAAAATTCCACCAAATAAACTATTATCTGTTCGAAATGTTCCGACTGTTTCTGGTACTACCGTCTTCTCTTTCAATGAAGCTGCAACAGCTAACATCGTAATTAAACTGAAATAACGTCCTAAAAACATAACTAAACCAGTTGTAATATTCCAAAATGGTGTATTATCTCCTAATCCTTCAAATCCAGATCCATTGTTGGCAGCAGAAGATGTATACTCATATACAACTTGCGTTAAACCATGAAAACCTGAATGAGAAATCGCATCCGTCCCTAAATGAGTTGAAAGGGCCAATGCTGAAAATCCTAAAATAAGCAATGGATGAAATAATATTGTTACCGCAATTAATTTCATTTCTTTTCCTTCAATTTTCTTACCTAAAAATTCTGGTGTCCGTCCAACCATCAATCCAGATATAAAGACTGCAATAATTGCGTACATAATGATATTGACAAAACCTGCTCCAACACCACCAAACACTGTATTTAACATCATGTTTACAAGTGGTACCAATCCACCAATTGGTGTTAACGTATCATGCATTGTATCAACTGCACCTGTTTCGGCTGCTGTTGTTACTGTCGCATACAGTGAAGAAAAGACTGTTCCAAATCGTACTTCTTTTCCTTCTGTACTGCCTTGCACATGTTCCATACCCATTTGATTTAATACTGGATTCCCATGTAATTCAGATGAAACAATCGTTACAAATCCAATTAAAAATACCATAAATAGGGAAACGAAAAGGATACGTCCTTGTTTCTTATTGCCAACCATTCGTCCATACGTAAACGGTAAAGCTGTTGGCAGTAACATCATGAGCATCATTTGTAAGATGTTAGTGATTTGTCCTGGATTCTCAAATGGATGTGTGGAGTTTGCTCCGAAGAATCCGCCACCATTGTTACCAAGTTCCTTAATTGAAACAAATGAAGCTACAGGACCACGCAAAATACTTTGTTTCACACCTTCAATTGTTTGTGCTGTAACTGCTCCGTCTAAAGTTTGCGGTACACCAAGCGCAACAAAAATCAGTGCTGCAACAAATGCAATGGGAAGAAAGACCCTTGTTAAACCTCGAGTAAAATCAACGAAAAAGTTCCCCAGTTCCTTGCCTGCTAATCCTCTTATAAAAGCCATAACAAGTGCTAATGTCGTTGCCGGTGCAGCAAACATTAAAAATGTGATCCCAATTAATTGTGATAAATAAGATAATCCGTTTTCGCCGCTATAATGCTGTAAGTTTGTATCCGCCATAAAGCTGATTGCTGTATTAAAAGCAAGCGTTGGCTCCATCCCTTCAATATGAGCTGGATTTAATGGAAGCACGCCTTGTAAGCGAAAGATGAAGTATACAACAACGATCATGAAACCATTGAGTGCAACTAATGATAGTGCATACTGTTTCCAAGTTTGATTGTACGACTTAACACCCGCAATTTTGAAAATAAGCTTTTCAAAAGGGCCAAATACTTTATCTAATTTTCTACTACCTTGAAAAGCTTTCTCTAAATAAATCCCCGTTGGCTTTGCAACAAGAATAAACAATAACATTGTGATGACAACTGCAACCCAAATCATAATGAATGATTCCCCCTAATTAAAACTTTTCTGGATTTAATAACGCATAAACTAAATACACAGTAATCGCTGCAACAATAACCGATAAGGCAATCATCATGATTGCTTCCCTTCTTTCACAACTTTATCTGACCAGCTCGCTAGCCCTATCATAGATGCTACCAATACAACACAGATTCCGATCATCACAACATCAAGCATTATAATCCCTCACTTTAAAATGTTAAATTTTACCATCTATCCATCAAAAAAAGAACACTGAGGCTCTACTCAGTGTTCAAAAATGAACAACACAAAAGTAAACCTCCTCTCCAAACGCTTACGAGGTTAGCTGTCGGATTCGGGCCTAAAGAGTAGCCCTACTTTCGTAATGAAAGATTCACCCCAAGTGACAATGCACAAAATTGGTTCCCCCGCTCCATTTCTGGACTCAGCGATATCAGGTTGTTTTTGGAAATATTTATGAACAATTTATGAATGTAAATATACTCCTCTATATTTAACTTGTAAAGAGTAAAATTACCTAAAATAAGAAAATATTTCCTCATTAAAACGCTTACATTGGTTAAGATTAATATTTTATCATCTGTTTCCTTGTCTTTTCTTTCTTTTTCATTGAAATCAACTTTTAATATAAAATAAAAAAGAGCGAATTATGTTAAGTACTTCTTTTAGCACTTAACACTCGCTCTCTTCCTCATACTAATTTTATCCCGCTATTTGCGGACAGTAGGCCCCCCCCACAGAAACGAAGAAGTTTCACTTTATTCTCTACGCAAAAATGAACGTAAATTTCTCCCGCGAACAAAGACTTGTGTCAGCTCCACATGCATTTTTTCATACTCAATGATATCCGTTTCTAAATATAAACTATCTTCTGACGGCAATATCATATACGGCTTTGGAAACATAGAATCCATTGCTAATTCTTGAACTCGCTCTACTGATACTGCCCAACGATTCGCTATATCCTCGCGTAATAATACCTTCATCATCACTTCCCCCGCCCTATCCAAAAAATAAAAAAGAAATGTTATCACAATTTGTAAACACTACAAATGTAGCTCCAATTGTTTGATAGAGCCTTACTGGATATCTTTTATTTCTTGTGACAACTGTAATAGGTGCTTGAAAAGAAAATCGAATACGTTCGGTAAAAAAGCTAACTGTTGGAAGCTCATCTCCTAGCAGGATTACTTTTTTAATCCTCTTGCAAATATTAGTTACATTCTGCTCACCATTGCAACAATAAGTTGATTCAAATCCACACGCTCGCACTTCAGCCGCTACATGTTCAGTTGCGGTAAAAATAATCATATCTTGTTGAAAAGGCACTAATTCTCGTAAACTGTTTACTTTTTCCTCTTCCCCTACACAAATGAGCGTTACCTCTTTTTCCCCATCCATGTACATCATCCTCCTTAGCATAAAAGAATTCAAATATAGATTGATATTCTCCTATACTAATCAGACCGATGAAGTGATGTATCCATCCATGCACCATCCTCTCTCAAGACGCTTACGAAGTTAGCTGTCGGATTCGGACTTTGAGAGTAGCCCTACTTTCATCATGAAAGATTCACCCCTAGTGACCATGCACAATTTGGTTCCTCCGCTCCAAATGAATCGGACTCAGCGTTACAAAAACAGATTCTGGCTGATATAATACTCCTAAATATGGAAAAAGTAAACAATAAAAAAAGCCAGTTATAAAACTGACTTCCCCATCAAGACTTGAATATTTACGCACGAGTTTCTTGACGTTTACCCCGCATTAACAGGCAGTAAGATCCCCATCCCAAAATGCAGCGAAAGCAAAAACTACTAGGTGGGGAATCAACTTCCTGTAAAAGCCCGATTGGTTCAACTAATAATCAATGGGGGATGAAACTCCCCACTGATTAAAGTTTCACTTTATATGCAAAATGATTCGTTGGGCCATGACCACTTCCAATATTCAATTGCTGTTCAATTGCTATGCTAATAAACTTTTTCGCTTCTCGAACCGCTTCTTCGATTGGATACCCATTTGCAAGTCCTGCCGTTACAGCAGACGCAAATGTACAACCGCTACCATGCGTTTGTTTGGAGTCTATTCGTTCACTTTTATACTCAATAAATTGTTCACCATCAAATAAGAAATCAATAACTTCATTTCCTTGATAAGCGGCATGTCCACCTTTCATAAGAACGTACTTAGCTCCTAATCTATGCAATTCCTTCGCAGCTTCTTTACTATCTTGGATGTTATGAATCTCCATCCCTGTTAATACTTCTGCTTCCGGTACATTCGGAGTCACAACTGTTGCAATTGGCAATAAATGTTCTTTCAATGCTTGCACTGCTTCTTGCTGTAATAACGATGCACCACCTTTTGCAATCATAACAGGATCTAGTACAATATTATTCCAGCCAAACTTTTTAATATTTTCTGCAACGACCTTAATAATTTCACTACTAAATAGCATGCCGAGCTTAACAGCATCTGGTATTAAATCAGCACCAATTGAATTTAATTGCTCCTGAATCCCTTCAAGGGTAACAGGATATACTCCTTGCACACCAAGTGTGTTTTGAGCCGTAATAGCTGTAATAGCTGTCATTCCATATACACCAAGCTCTTGAAATGTTTTTAAATCTGCTTGAATACCTGCACCACCGCCGCTATCTGATCCAGCAATTGTTAAAGCTTTATTCACTTTCATCTCACTCATCCTTTTCTATCCAAAATAGCGATGATAAATCGTTTTTGCTTCTACTATATCTTTTGTTCCATGCACAAGTACGCGTCCATCTTGAAAGGCAACTAGTCGCTTCCCTTCAACTGAAAATGATAATAAATAGGGATTTACCATTAAATCTGCTACGCGATCGCGCAGCAGCTCTTTATATCGTTTAAAATCTAATTGTTCTTTATAAGGAGGTCTGATTTGAACTGTATTTCTTCCGCATAAAACTGCAGTTTTCGATGTATTCTCTTTACTTAAATATGGGTAGAGTGCTTCCCCACCACATGATGGACAATTCGGCTTTCGAAGCTTTTGCACATTCATACATGAATATTCGTTTTTCCATACATCAAACGACACAAGTCCATCACGAAGTGCTTCATAATCCTCTACTAAAATTTTAATCGTTTCCGTTACTTGATGAGAAACAACGAGAGATACAGCAGGTGAAATAATACCTGCTGTATCACATGTTGCTCCGCCAAGCGGAATAGATTGTAATAAACAAGATAAACATGGCGTTTTTCCTGGTAAAATCGTATAAGAAAGGCCGTAACTTTCTATACACGCCCC
The DNA here is from genome assembly GCF_949768135.1 of Bacillus sp. IT-79MI2. NCBI lineage: Bacteria > Bacillati > Bacillota > Bacilli > Caryophanales > Bacillaceae > Bacillus > Bacillus sp. IT-79MI2. The sequence continues at coordinate 41,413 of NZ_CATKPV010000065.1, forward strand.
ATAAACCCATGGAATTGAATTTTTTTGTGATATATCATTAACGATAAAACGTGTTTCAAAATTATCAGTCGCATCAATCATTACATCGACATTTGTAACAAGCTGTTCTAATTCCTCTGCTGTCACATCTTGAACATATGCTTCTACAATTACATTGCTATTAATCGCTTGCAAACGTCTTTGTGCTGCTACAGCCTTCGGAAGATTACTTTCTACATCCTCCTCACAATATAGCTGCTGACGTTGTAAATTGCTCCAATCAATATAATCGCGATCCACAATCGTCACATGGCCGACGCCTGCTCTTACAAGCATCTCTGCATTCGCGCTACCAAGTGCCCCAGCACCAATGATTAACACATGCTTTCCGCCTATTTTTTGCTGCCCTTTTTCACCAATTGGAGAAAATAACTCTTGGCGAGAATATCGATTATTCAACTACGCTCATTCCTTCTAACGGGCTACTTGCTGTCGCGCAACGCTTACGTGCAATACGTCCTGCTTCAAATCCTAAACGTCCTGCATGAATACCTAATTTCATTGCTTCTGCCATTTTAATAGGATCCTTCGCTCCAGATACAGCTGTATTTAATAGCACACCATCCGCTCCTAATTCCATCGCAAATGCTGCATCAGCTGGACTACCAACACCTGCATCCACAATTACCGGTACTTTTGCTTGTTCAATAATAAAGCTTAAGTTTAATGGATTTACAATTCCAAGTCCTGAGCCAATTGGTGATGCACCAGGCATAATCGCATGAACACCAAGTTCCTGTAATTTACGTGCTAATACAACATCATCAGATGTATAAGGAAGAACAATAAATCCTTCTTCTAACAACATTTCAGAGGCTTTTAAAGTCTCCACTGGATCAGGTAATAACGTTCTGTCATCACCAATAACCTCTACTTTTACCATGTCACAAAGCCCTGAAGCTTTTGCTAATTTCGCAATACGAACTGCTTCTTCAGCATTTTTTGCCCCTGCTGTGTTTGGGAGTAATGTATATTTTTTCACATCAATTTTTTCTAATAAATTGGGTTGGTCTGCATCAAATATATCCATACGACGTACTGCAAATGTTAAAATTTCTGCCTCTGATACTTCAATTGCTTTTCTTTGTACATCAAAATCAGAAAATTTCCCTGTTCCTAATAAAAGTCTAGAATGAAATGTAAATGGTCCAATGTTTAACATAATCAACCGCCTCCTACGAAAGTTACAATCTCAATTTGGTCTCCATCAAAAACAGATGTATCTCGATGGTCTTCTTTTTGCAAAATATCTTGGTTACATTCCACCACAACAATTTTTGTATCCAATCCTAAATGTGTAAGCAATTCTGCTACTGTCTTAACACTCCCAGGTACCTCTACTTTCTTACCATTAATTTTCAAATTCAAACTTCCATCCCCTTTCTATATAAACCTTTCTTGTTAGGTGGGAGAGAGCATCCGAACATGCATAGAAGCGGTCAGATCCTTTTCCTGCCCCATGCCAAGTAAAAACAAAGAAAAAAAAACGAGTGTAGTTCAGCCTTTATTCTTTGTCACATTGACTTACATGTTAAAAAATCAAAATACATTTATATAAAGTGAAACCTTAATCAACATGTGTTCTTTTTATCCTCCATCAATCAGGCGCTTACTGCCAGTTCATGCAGGATAAGTTGATTTAGAAACCAATGAATCTAGCAAATAATTCCCTTGCTTTCCTTCTATTAAATTTGCCATATATTGACCAGAAACGGGACTTAATAAAATACCGTTTCTGTAATGACCGGTACAAGCATATAATCCTTTTATTTCCTCATGTGCCCCCATATAAGGAACCTCGTGATTAGATTGCGGGCGTAATCCCGCCCACGTACTTTCCCATTCAGCTTCTTTCAAAGCTGGCAAGATTGTATAAGCACGTTCTAATATCGAAGTAATACTTTCTGGTTGTACAGACTTATTAAACGTATGAGGCTTCATCGTTGCTCCAATTACATAGCGTCCACCACGTTTTGGCGCGATATAAAACCGCTCTTGGAAAATAGGAGATTGCAGCAATGGTTTACGGCTCTTTACGGCAACAACTTCTCCTTTTACAGGATATGTACCCCACTCACTATGAAAATGATGAAGTAGTTTTGTACTCCACGAACCACCAGCAATTACTACCTTTTCACATGTAATCATACCTTCATTCGTAACAATTCCTACTACTCGGTTGTTTTCTATTTTGATATCAAATACTTCTGTTTGTTCATATATATCAGCACCAGAAATGGCCGCAGAGTGTGCAAATGCCTTTGTAAGTTCCGGTGCAATAACATGACCATCTTTTGGATAATATACAGCCCCAATGATCGATGAAGAGAGGAATGGCTCTTTTTTATAAAGCTCATCTCCTGTCAGAAAATATGATTCTTCACCTGTTTTCTGTTGCCAGTCCATAATATCTAGTATTCTTGTCTTCTCATCTTCATTTTGAGCTATACGATATATGCCTTTCTCTTCATATCCAATATCAATACCCGTTTTTTCACGTAAAGCTACTGCAAGTTGTGGAAATATTGTACGGCTTTCTCTAGCAAGCTCAAATAGTGGATCGTACGCATCCCACTCCGCCTGTACACCAAGTAAACCTGCCGCTGCTTTAGAAGCTTCAGACGCAATCCTTTGTTTCTCAACAATTGCAACTTGGTATCCTCTTTCCGCTAGAAAATGTGCAACTGAACTCCCAATCACACCGCCGCCAATAATGGCTACATCATACTTCTTACTCATGATTTTTCGCCCACTTTCTTATTTTCTCCTTGTACAACCTTGCCTGCTCATACGGATTACTATCACTTGCAATCCCAGACATAACAGCAATACCACTCACGCCAGCTCTAAGAACCTCTCCTATATTTTTAGGTGTTATCCCTCCAATAGCTGTAATCGGTATCGTTAACCGCCTTGCTATATCTGAAATCTCTTCCAACCCTCTTGCCGGAACATCTTTCTTACAACTCGTTGGAAATACATGACCATAAACAAGTGAATCTGCTCCATTTTTGAACGCTACTATCGCTTCTTCTAAAGAATGCACAGAATAACCAACATGCAAATAAGAAAACTTTTCCTTTACAGACCTGACATCAGCACTTCGATATCCCAATTGTACGCGAGGAATATTTAATAGAATTGCAATATCGATTCGATCATTAATCACAAGCTTAGATGCCGGAAAGCCTCCTTTTAGGAGACCTTCCACACCTTCATATAACTCTTTCGTACTTTTCTCTCGCTCACGAATATGCAAATAATCAATCTCACTCTCAATTTGCATCGCTACATTCGCTAACTCTTCGAATGCCATCTGGCCATTTGAGATAACGTGGAGCTCATCTTTCATATTCACTCGCCTACTTTAAAATGTTTTCGAATAATTCATTGGCAGGAACAATCTCTTTTGTCATGCCTTTTTCTTTCAACCATTTATTTTGTTTTTCCCATGACTCTTTCGTATCTGATAAAAATGGCTCATCTTTCGTTTCCATTTTCTCTAACAAAATTTTCATACTTTCTTTTTCAACTTCTGGAACAAGTGGGAAATTTTCCTTTTCTTGATGATTTAATAAAATATCCAGTGCTTCGTCCGGATTCTTTTTCATAAATTCATATCCTTTTTTCGCACCTCGTAAAAAGGCTTGCAACGCTTCTTTATCTTTTTTCAACGTTTTATCACCTGTTACAAAAACAAGTTCATGATAATTTGGTACACCATAGTCAGCTGGGTTGAAGTACGCTGGTTCATGGCCTTCATGACGCATAACAGGAACTTCATGGTTAATATAAGCACCTGTGACAGCATCTACTTTTTTCGTAATTAACGCTGGTACTAAATCAAATCCAACATCTACTACTTTTACAGTATCCGGATTGCCACCAGCTTCTTTTACCATCGTTTTTAAATACGCTTCACTTAAAGGTGTTCCAGAATAACCAACTGTCTTTCCTTCTAAATCTTTTGGTGAATTGATTCCCGCTGATTTTAATGATACGACGTGATTTAATGGTGAACGGACCACAGCTCCGATTGATTTCACTGGAATTTGTTCATTTGCTTTTGCGATGACAACATCTGGCTGATAATATAAACCAACTGTTACTTTCCCCGCTGCTGCTAACGTTAATGGATCGGTTGGATTAGAAGGGAATTTAATATTTACTTTCACGCCTTCTTCTTTAAAATATCCTTTTTCAATCGCCGCATAGATAAAACTATGGACTGCATTTGGATACCAGTCGAGCATAACAGTTACTTCTTTTTCATCCTTTTTCTTTTCTGATGATGAATTGCTGGAACACCCTGCAATCATTGCAACTAATAATGTAAACACAAAGATGCGTTTGAATAATTTCATGAATGTTTCCTCCAACTAATGAATTTCTTTTCTAATATAGAAACAACTAAAACAAATAAAATAGCTAGTAATGATAGAAGCACAATCGGTGCAAACACACCAGCTCCGTCTAACTGTGTCATCATTCGTTTACTAAAGTATCCTAAACCAGCTTGCGCACCAAGCCACTCACCAATTGCTGCTCCAATGACACTAAGCGGAACAGCAATTTTTAAAGCAGAGAAAAAGTACGGAAGTGCAGATGGCAACTTTAACTTTAGAAAAATATCTTTTTTCGTTGCGCCATATGTCACTAAAAGCTCCTCCCATTCCTTTTTCGTGCTGCGCAATCCATCATACGTATTTACCGCAATAGGGAAAAAGGTAATCAAAACTGTCACAACGACTTTGCTCCAAATTGAATAGCCAAACCATAAAACAAATAATGGTGCTAAAGCAGTAATTGGAATCGTTTGTGAAGCAACTAGTAACGGATAAAAAGCTCTTGCTACCCATTTACTCGCATTCATAGACATCGCCAGTCCAACACCAAGTACAATAGAAATAACTACGCCGATTAAGACTACATATAAGGTTGCTGGCAAATGAACTGTAAGTAATATGTCACGCAGTGCCCACATTTTAGCTAGAATTGCAGTAGGAGATGGCAAAATATACATCTCATCTACAATTCTAGCCCCCACTTCCCAAGCTATGAGTAGTATGCTACTTAAAATCAGTGCAGGTAGTAACTCTGTCACACGTTTCATACGAGCACCTGCCTTTGCAGCATACCGAGTAACTCATCTTTTAGCCCTAGTATCTCAGGCCTATGCAAATCTTTTCTTGAGCGCTCCGTTCCAAGTGGTACAACACGCTCCGTTAAAGTTGTTATAGGCTGCTCTGTCACTATTAAAATCCGATTAGAAAGAAAAAGTGCTTCTTCTACATCGTGTGTAATAAATAAAATGGTTTTTTGCCACTGTTTCCATTGCTCAAACAACCATTCTTGCAACGTTGCTTTCGTTAATGCATCTAATGCGCTAAACGGCTCATCTAACAATAAAATGTCCCCGCCTGTTAATAAAGTTCGAATAAAGGACACTCGCTGCCGCATACCACCTGATAAATCTTTCGGATATTTGTTCTCGTATCCTTGTAAACCAAATTGTTCTAACAGCTCTTTTGCCTTTACATGTGCTTCTTTTTTCTTTATCCCCTGGCACTCTAACGGCAATGCCGCATTTTCAATAATCGTTCTCCACGGCAGGAGCATATCTTTTTGTGGCATATACCCTACAGGATGACTCGAGGTTTCTGTAAGTTGAATCGTTCCAGCCGCTACATCTTCTAATCCTGTAATTAAACGAAATAATGTACTTTTGCCACAGCCACTCGGTCCAATGATGCTAACAAACTCTTTTTCTTGTACCGAAGCATCCAGACCCTTTATAATTGGCTTTTCATCATAATGAAAGGAAATATTATGAAACTGTAGTATGCTCTTGCTCCTCAAAACCCCACATCTCCTTACGATACGCCATATCCCAGAATAAATACTCAAAGCGGCTGGAATATAAGAAAATCTCTTCTAATTTGTCTAACTCTTGTTCAGACTTTCCTTCAGCTAGTTCATTTAATAAATCCATTAACCACGTGCAAAGATTCCCGTACTCTCCTGAGCTATATCCTTGAATCCACTCCCCAAAAAATTCATGATCTCTCGCTCCTGGAATATCATTTAAACGTTTTCCAATCTCCCAGTAGCTCCACATACATGGAAGCAGAGCCGCAATTAACTCTGCAAGCGTACCATTTTGAGATACTGACATCATATAGTTTGTATACGCTAAATTTTTAGCAGATGGTTTTGCCTCTTCCATCTCTTGTACAGAAATACCAAGGCGTTTTGCATACTGTTTATGGATCGTCATTTCTCCATTTAAAATGCCGTCTATTTGTTCTGCAAATTTTGCCATAACTTGCGGATTAGTCGCTTTCACAACTCCAATTGCATAAACCTTCGCATAATCTAGTAAATATAAATAATCTTGTATGATGTAATATTGGAATTTATCTTTTTCTAATGTACCGTCCCCCATCCCAGTTACAAATGGGTGATTATGACTTTTCTCCCAAACCAGCTGCACAGTCTCAAATAACCTCTCACAAAATCTCATTTATATTTCCCCTTCTTTCATATCTGTTTATCTAAATAAAAAAACCACTTCTCTATATAAGAAGTGGCTACAGCAAATAAAAATACATTTATTCGTTGTTCCACTTCCCTTCGCTAGTATTACCTAGATCAGGTCTGTAAGGGTTAAGGATTATTCCTCTCTCAGCACATAAAGCACCCCTAGTGGTTTTCACTATAAAATTGTCAAATAAAAAAGCCCTGTTTCTTTACGCAAAGAAACAGGGACTGATTGTTAATGTCCGAATCGCTTCCCTACGCTAGCATAATCTAGATCAGGTAATAAAAGGATCAAAGACTCTCGGCCTTACTCTCAGCTGGCAACACCAGCTCTCCTAGCATAATATGAAATTACCATAGTCAGTATAACACTGTCATGGGTCATCAGCAACTGTTTTAACTTATTCCAATCCTATTTACGAGCCATGAATCCAATACAAAGTAAGAATTCTTTCCATCAAAGTTCTACTTATATAAAATATGAAAAATAAATATATATATCCATTTTGATTTTCCAACATATAAGTCGCGGCTATGAAGAATAAAAGGTGACCTCTATTCATTTTTTCTTTTTGCTTAACTTGGTACGGGGTAGGAAAAGGATCTAACCGCTTCTATGCATGGCCGGATGCTCTCTCCCGCCTAAAAAGAAAGCTTTTCTGTCAGTTTTTCAATTCAGATTTATATATCTATTCAGAAAATATCAATTATCTTTAATCCATATTATAATGATTATTAATCTGTTATTCTTGTAATATATTTCGATTCCATTAAAAAATTGTTATTTTTCTCATTTCATATTACAGTTATGTGAATAATGCACAAAATATTATATCTTTATACTATAATAGGGAATGTATTAACACATCTATGGGGGGCTAATATTAGATGAAACAGAAAGCTACAGCTTTAACGGCAACTACTGTCGCAGTCGCATCTCTACTTCCATCCATAACTCAAGTAGATACACGTACTGTAGCAGCTCTAGAATTGCCTACACAAAACACTCAATATATAAAACCGAATCTAAAAATATTATATTCGAATAATAAAATAAAAGCAAGGAATAATGCTAGCTCCGTAAAAAATACAAATATTTCTACATCTACTAAACGGAAAAACAGTTATATTGTAACTGTTGATGATCAAGTTCAGACTGGGGAATTGTTAGGACATATAGGAAATACAGGCCATTCATTTGGGCAGCACCACCATTTTGAATTACATAATGGTGAATGGAATTTTGAAAAAACAAACGCGGTAAATCCACTGCAGTATTTAGTTCGGTAATATTATATGCCACGTAATATTCCCTTAATAATTGAGTATTTTGCTTTTCTCGGTTTAATTTGTTGTTTAGTAATTTACAATACTAACATTGTTTTTTTGAGTATTGTTATCTTATTTGTTACTATCGAATCTTTGATGGAAGCATTCAAGATCCGACTAAAGAAACACATTTCTCATATATATACTGCATTTGTTATTATCGGCGGTTTAATAACAAATATTATTTATAGTGGTTTTCACCTGGCTGCTATATTCCCTGTATTTTTTATAGGGGTACTACTCATTATTTCCCAATATATTTACATTCCTGATCACCGTAAGAAACAACAAGAAGCTTAGAATGGACGTATGTCTACTTCTCATTTACGACTAAATAAAAAAAGAGTCTCACTTTGAAGTGTGAGACTCTTTTTTTATTTATTCATTATATAGAGTGAACAAGGGAAAGCACAAAACTTTTCTTTATCCACACGCATATCGTTCATAAATAAAACTTAAATTATATTTCTTCTCTAAGCCCACTCGTTGTTCCTCATCACACCAGTAAAATAAAATATCATGAATCGTTGCATAACGCTTATTCTTTAGAAATTGTTTAATAAATGACGGTAAACAATCATGTAATTGTATAAATATATAATTCCGCAAAAGTTCTTCCTTATGTTCAATTCCTTTACAAACATACATCAACTCTTCACAATAATATGCATGTTGCGGAACTTGAATCATTTCAAAAAATGGTACATATGATAATAGTTTTCCAATGAAATGCTCATATCGAGTCATAAATTCAAACGACATGTGCTCCATCATTTCTTTCATTACATAAAGATAATCATCCACATGCGTGGTTTTTAACGGATTAAGACGATCAGAAATTTGAGCAATTACAGCCCTTTGACATGCAACAACAGAACGACTCGGTCCATAATATGTTAAAAAATCCGTACACTTACGATATTTTTTTAATAAGTCATATATGTATAAGTCATAAACGTATGTATTGCAGTATATTGCTAAATTCATCATCTCTTGATCTAATTCTTCTTTAGACAATAGTTTTGCCTGTTTGCAAATATAAAAGAATGTAAGTTCCATTACTTCCTTATGAGATAATAGCTTCTCACATTTTTCAATACACTCTGTATTAAATTTAATTCTTTCCCATATCATTACATCATCATTTTCTAATTTACCAATTCGATATTTTACAATTAAGTAGTTCCAAGCCACAACTTGAGTTAAAATATCCCACGTTTCATATTCCATAGATGTATGTACAAATTCATCTAATCTTTGGTTCACCATAAATGTATACGCTTCCTTATACCAACCGATTTTCTGGCATAAACGAACAATACGAATTAAAGTTGGTATTTCATCCTTATGGAACTGTGGCAAGTCCTGCACCTTATTCATTCCATATAAAATAAACGGAGCCAAGTTTTCTTGTTTATAAAATTCTTTTTCTTTCCAGGCTAAAATTGTCCGTTCTTTTCCTTCGCCTTTTGGATGATTTGGTACAAGTAAAGAAAATAAATCCGCAAAATTATTGGGTTCTACATAAACATCTGTAACCAAATTCCAATTTGGATTACTTTGTACATCCCTCATATCATTTCCCCTCCATTTCTATTTATATATAAAATCTTTGATAGATTAGTAGATAAACATAACATTATAAATATTAATATATTCAAAATAAATTATAAAACTTATATTTATTATTATATCATTTTTTAACATAACAAAAATTAGCAATAGGAATTTTTAACCAAAAATTCAAATGAAATTAACATATATCATTCTTCATATATACTTAGTTAAGCATCTTTACACCTTATATACATCTATGCCTAACATTTTGGATACGTTTTAATAACAATATAATTTTGCTTACAGTATTAATAAAGTGAAACTTCCATCAGTAGGCATTTTCTTCATCCACCACTGATGGAAAGTCCTCACCAATCGGGCTTTTACAGGCAGTTATCCCCCACCTATCTTCCTTGCTTCTCTCTAAACCTTGAGGTGGGGGGTCTTACTGCCCGTTAATGCGGAATAAAACGTATCCAATCTTACCTATTCTCTAGCATCTAAATACACTGTATTTTCTACCCTAAAAATAATCTGCATCTACTCGTTATTCTGTATGCTCGGAAATCTCACTTAAAGCAAATCCAGCTTGATCATCAGCTTTCTCTGCTATTGCTAAATCACCTAGCGCTAACATCCCAACAAGCTCGCCATTCTCAACTACAGGTAGTCTTCTGATTTGATGCTGCGCCATTAACTCTGTAGCATTTTCGATAGGGTCATCAGGAGATACGGAAACAATTTCTGTTGTCATGACATTTGTAATTTTATTAGACCCAGGGTGTTTCTCAGCAATTCCACGAACAACTAAATCACGATCTGTGACAAGACCAACCACTTGATTGTTCTCTACAATTGGAATCATCCCAATGGCCTCTTCTTTCATTTTCACAGCAGCTTCATATACATTATCTAGCGGTGTACATTGCACAATATCGGTACTCATAAATTCTCTAACTATTGTCATGTAGCTCTATTCCCTCCTTTTTATACATACTATAGTTTTTCCAAAATCCCTCTATTTATTTCATAATAAATAGAGGGATTTTGGATTGACGATATCGTATATTAGAAAAGAACGTAGCTTCACATTATATTTTTCACAAGAAAAAAAGAGCCAGCAAATTGCTGACTCTTTTGTATGACCCGTACGGGATTCGAACCCGTGTTACCGCCGTGAAAGGGCGGTGTCTTAACCACTTGACCAACGGGCCATGGCTCCGCAGGTAGGACTCGAACCTACGACCGATCGGTTAACAGCCGATAGCTCTACCACTGAGCTACTGCGGAATATGGTGGGCCTAAATGGACTCGAACCATCGACCTCACGCTTATCAGGCGTGCGCTCTAACCAGCTGAGCTATAGGCCCATATTTCTTACAGGGGCAGTAGGAATCGAACCCACACCGGAGGTTTTGGAGACCTCTGTTCTACCTTTAAACTATGCCCCTAAGTGGTGCCGGCTAGAGGACTTGAACCCCCAACCTACTGATTACAAGTCAGTTGCTCTACCAATTGAGCTAAGCCGGCTTGTCAAAAAAAAAAAGATGGCTCGGGACGGAATCGAACCGCCGACACGAGGATTTTCAGTCCTCTGCTCTACCGACTGAGCTACCGAGCCTTTATG
>NZ_CATKPV010000066.1:0-48699 GCF_949768135.1 Bacillus sp. IT-79MI2
GATTGACTCGTGCTTTTTTATATTTTCAGGTGAAAAGATAATAAAAGTACTGTGGAAGAAAGTTTAATTTCATCATGTGGGTGACAAACACATTGCCCAAATAGGATTCATATCATACATATATAACGAAACGATGTATATTTTCCAGAAAAGTGTCAAGGAATAGAAGTAAGTATATTTTAATTCAAAATAGAGGGGAGGAATATCCTACATCGTTTTCATTTAGAGAAAAATGATTAGGATAAAGATATGAAAATAAAACATGAGGTTTGCATTGTATGTGGGAATAGGAAAGATGATGGTATACATGTACACACAAGTTTTATATGTGATGCTTGTGAACGGGACATGGTAGAAACTGAAACGAATGACCCTAAATATATATACTATTTAGAACAACTGCGAAAAATCCAAATATCATATTCATAAATAGGCGTACATGCCTATTATTTTTTTTGCCATAATATCTCTGTATAATAGATAGAGAATGAAAAGTAAGGAAGAGATAAACATGAATCAAAATCGAATACCATTATATGAGACGTTACTCCAGTTTAAAAATAAAAAGCCTCTATCTTTACATGTTCCGGGACATAAAAATGGTTTGAATTTTCCGGAGCAGGCACAAGCAGGTTTTAGTGATGTACTTTCTATTGATGTAACGGAATTAACAGGATTAGATGATTTGCATAGTCCGTTTGAATGTATAGATGAAGCACAGCAATTATTGGCTGATGTATATAATGTAAAAAAGAGTTATTTTTTAATTAATGGTTCTACAGTTGGAAATTTGGCAATGATTTTATCATGCTGTGAGGAGCATGATATTGTTCTTGTACAAAGAAATTGCCACAAGTCCATTATTAATGGCTTAAAGTTAGCTGGAGTGAATCCAGTATTTTTAGAGCCTTGGATTGATGAATTGTATGGCGTCCCAGTTGGAGTTCAGCATGAAGTCATTAAGGGAGCTATTGAACGATACCCAGAAGCAAAGGCATTGATTTTAACACATCCCAATTATTATGGTATGGGAGTTGATTTAAAGGAAAGTATTATGTGTGCACACGCAAATAAAATTCCTGTTTTAGTAGATGAGGCACATGGAGCTCATTTTTGTATAGGAGAGCCGTTCCCTAATTCAGCATTAGAATACGGTGCTGATATAGTTGTACACTCGGCGCATAAAACATTACCCGCCATGACTATGGGTTCTTATTTACATATCAATAGTAATTTAGTTCATGAAGAAAAAGTTTCTTCTTATTTAAGTATGTTACAATCTAGCAGTCCATCTTATCCGATTATGGCTTCATTAGATGTGGCTCGCTTTACATTAGCAAATATGAAGGAGAAGGGCTGTCATAAAATTGTGGAGTTTGTGAGGCAATTTAGGGAGGGATTGCAGGATATTCCACAAATCGCTGTTTTGCAGTATCCTTTGCAGGATGAGTTAAAGGTTACGGTACAAACACGCTGTGAGCTGTCTGGATATGAATTACAATCTATATTTGAAAAGATAGGTATATACGCAGAAATGGCAGATCCATATAATGTTCTATTTATTTTACCATTGCAAGTAAATGAGCAGTATATGAAAGCGATAGAGGTAATACGGTCGGCATTACGTAACTATACGGTAACAGACAAGATATCATCGATTCGGTATACTTACAAAGGGGGATTTTCTTCTTTACCATTTACTTATAAGCAATTAGAAAAGTATAAGAAAAAAGTTGTACCTTTACAAGAAGCCGCCGGGATGATTGCAGCGGATATGGTTATCCCGTATCCACCGGGTATTCCATTGCTTATGTATGGAGAAAAAATTACTACGGAACACATCAAACAAATTTCTTATTTAGAAGAAACGGGTGCTCGTTTTCAAGGAAATGTAAAATATATGAATGTGTATGATATAGAAAGTAGGTTTTAGGATGAAGGGATTATTTGTAACAATTGAAGGACCAGAGGGTTCAGGTAAATCGACATTAATTACAAAGTTATTACCGCACTTTGAAAAGAAAGAACAAAAAGTTATAGCAACGCGAGAACCAGGTGGTATTGCGATTTCAGAAGAAATTCGAGAAATCTTACATAAACAAGAGCACACGATGATGGAAGCACGTACGGAGGCATTATTATATGCTGCAGCACGCAGACAGCACTTAGTAGAAAAAGTTATGCCAGCTTTGGAGAAAAACTACCTTGTATTATGTGATCGTTTTATTGACAGTTCTCTTGCTTATCAAGGTTATGCAAGAGGTCTAGGGATTGATAAAGTATTTGAAATTAATCGGTTTGCAACAGAAGACTGTATGCCTAGTTTGACAATCTATTTAGATATTGAACCTGAAGTAGGCTTGGCACGCATTGAAAAGGATGCTAATCGTGAAGTGAATCGTTTAGATATGGAAAGTATTGAATTCCACAAACGTGTACGTGAGGGATATTTACAGGTGGTAGATCGCTTCTCAGATCGCATAGTTATTGTGAATGCAGATCAACCGATGGAAAAGATTTTGGAAGAAGTTATTCAGCTTGTAGAAGATAAATTGTTATAATAGAAGGAAAGTATAAAACAAGTGAGGTATGCATTATGACGAGAACGTGGGAGCAGCTTTCTGCTATACAGCCCATTGGTGTAAAGATGTTGATGAATAGTATTGCAAAAGGGCGTATATCCCACGCTTATTTGTTAGAAGGTGCAAAAGGAACTGGAAAATATGAAACGGCCATTCAAATGGCAAAAAGTTTTCTTTGTAAACAAAGAAACGGTGTAGAGCCGTGTCATACATGTACGAATTGCCGCCGGATTGATTCGGGTAACCATCCTAATTTACATATTGTAAGACCAGATGGGTTATCTATTAAAAAACAACAAATTCACGATTTACAGGAAGAGTTTTCAAAAACGGGTTTAGAGGCAAATAAAAAGGTATACATTATTGAGCATGCAGATCGAATGACAGCAAATGCTGCTAATACCTTATTAAAATTTTTAGAAGAACCAAGCAGCGATACAACAGCTATTTTACTTACTGAACAAAGTCATCAAATTTTAAATACTATTTTATCTCGTTGTCAAGTTGTGACATTTAGACCTTTGTCTACAGAATCTTTAATTGAGAGACTGCAGGGAGATGGAATTGCAGTTTCTTTATCTACCCTTGCTGCACAGCTTACGAATAGTTTTGAGGAAGCATTATTACTGTGTAATGATGAATGGTTTGCACAAGCACGAGCTTTAGTGATAAAATTATGTGAAGCGCTCGAAAAAGATACAACCTCTCTTTTTTTTGTACAAGAAAAATGGGGGAAACACTTTGGAGAGAAGGAACAATTACAACAAGGTTTAGATATTTTACTCCTTATTTATAGGGATTTATTATATGTTCAATTAGGAGAGGAAGATCGTCTTGTCTTTCAAGATCAAAAGGAGATGTTTCATTCTTTCTCTTACGCTCAGAGGCGCATTGTATCAGCTCTTTTTAATATATTAGAAGCAAAAAATAGAATCAACGCTAATGTAAATGCGCAGCTTGTGTTCGAACAGTTAGTGTTGCGGTTGCAGGAGGGATGACCGTTTTGTATGATGTAGTAGGTGTTCGCTTTAAGAAGGCCGGAAAAGTGTATTACTTTGACCCGAATCAATTCGATATCTCGGAAAATGAATTTGTGATCGTGGAAACTGTACGAGGTATTGAATATGGGAAAGTAGTTATTACAAAAAAGCAAGTTGATGAAAACGATGTGGTACTACCGCTAAAGAAAGTCATTCGCATTGCAAATGAAAATGATCGGACAATTGTTGAAGAGAACAAACATGCTGCAAAAGAAGCATATCAAGTTTGTCAACAAAAGGTAGGGGAACATAAACTTGATATGAAGCTTGTAGACGTAGAATATACGTTTGATCGTAATAAGATTATTTTCTATTTTACAGCGGATGGTCGTATTGACTTTCGTGAACTTGTAAAAGACTTAGCTGCAATTTTTCGGACAAGAATTGAGCTAAGACAAATTGGTGTTCGCGATGAAGCAAAAATGCTTGGTGGTATTGGTCCGTGCGGCCGTATGCTTTGTTGTTCTACATTTTTAGGTGATTTTGAACCTGTATCCATTAAAATGGCAAAGGATCAAAATTTATCATTAAATCCTGCGAAAATTTCTGGCTTATGTGGCCGATTAATGTGTTGCTTAAAATATGAGAATGATGAGTATGAAGCGGCAAAAGAGCAACTTCCTGATTTAGATCAACGTATACAAACACCGCATGGTCTTGGACGCGTTATCGGATTAAATATTTTAGAAAGATTAATTCAAGTGGAACTAGTAGACAAGGAACGGATAGTAGAATATACGTTAGATGAATTAATTAATGAAGGGGTCGTTTCGAGTCAAACCACAGATTAATGAGGTGGGTGCTTGTGGAGAAAAAGGATATTTTTGCAGCGGTTTCCAGTATGGAAGAGCAAATTGGACATTTATATAAGCAGTTGGGAGAATTAAAGCAACATCTTGCAGAGTTACTTGAAGAAAACCAACATATTAAAATGGAAAATGAAAATTTGCGACGTCGTTTTGAAGAAATACAGAATAAGGAAAAACAAAAAACTCAAAAACGAAAAGAAATGAAGCCTAAAACGGATATTGGTGAAGGCTATGATAACTTAGCACGCCTATATCAAGAAGGTTTCCATATCTGTAATTTACATTATGGAAGTGTACGTAAAGAAGGGGATTGTTTATTCTGTCTGTCATTTTTAAATAAAAAATGAAATTACCTTTCCAATATATTGGAAAGGTAATTTTTTATACATGAGAGTAAAGATAAGATGAAATAGGTCTTAGTTTTACGTTCAAATAGGGTAGGTTAAGTATAAGAAAGGAAATCGTATATGCACTTATATGAAGATGAACGTTTAGATTATTTACTAGCGGAAGAAATGAAAATTATTCAAAGTCCATCTGTGTTTAATTTTTCTTTAGACGCAGTGTTACTTGCGAATTTTGCATGGATCCCGATTCAAAAGGGAAATTTGCTTGATTTATGTACAGGAAATGCTGTTATTCCGCTTTTGTTAAGCACGAGAACGAAAGGGAATATTACAGGGGTAGAAATTCAAGAACGCTTGTATGATATGGGAGTAAGAAGCATCCAGTATAACAAGTTAGAAGAAAGAATCCAGTTAATTCATGGAGACTTAAAGGATATGCCAGAGCAGCTTGGGCGTCATCAATACGATGTTGTAACATGTAATCCGCCGTATTTTCAAACGCCAAAGGCATCTGAGAAAAACATTAACGAGCATTTAGCTATAGCTCGTCATGAAATTATGTGTACATTAGAGGATGTCGTATATGCTAGTAGTCAGCTTGTAAAGCAAGGTGGTAAGGTAGCATTTGTTCATCGTCCAGGTCGATTACTTGATATTGTAACACTAATGAGAAAGTATAAGATTGAACCAAAACGTGTGCAGTTTGTATATCCAAAGGCGGGTAAAGAAGCAAATACGCTACTAATAGAAGGAATTAAAGATGGAAATGCAGATTTAAAAATTTTGCCACCGCTTTTTGTATATGAGGAAAATAATGAGTATACAAAGGAGCTTCGTTCAATCTTATATGGAGAAAAATAAACATTATTTTTATGTAGTAGAATGTTCAGATAGGAGTTATTATGCAGGGTATACAAATAATTTAGAGAAACGAATTCAAACTCATAATAGTGGGAAGGGAGCGCGTTATACTCGTGCTAGGCTTCCTGTTGTTTTGAAATATGTAGAGGTTCATGAAGATAAAACTACAGCGATGCAAGCCGAATATCATTTTAAACAGTTAAAGCGAAAAGAAAAAGAAGAATATATGCAAAAAGGAGAACGCTATGTGGCAGCAAAAAAGTTTTCAAGCAAATGAAAAGGGAGCCTTATATTTAGTTCCAACGCCGATTGGTAATTTAGAAGATATGACGTTTCGTTCGATTCGGATATTGAAAGAGGCTGATATCATTGCTGCTGAAGATACGCGGCAGACGAAAAAGCTTTGTAACTATTTTGAAATTGAAACACCAGTTATGAGTTATCATGAGCATAATAAGGGAGTAAGTGGACAGAAAATTTTAGATAAGCTAGAAGATGGAAAAACAGTAGCTCTTGTAAGTGATGCAGGTATGCCTTGTATTTCTGATCCAGGCTACGACATTGTTGTAGAAGCTGTAGAGAAACAATATCATGTTATTCCACTTCCAGGGGCAAATGCAGCCCTTACAGCGTTAATTGCATCAGGGTTAGAAACGAGACATTTTTATTTTTACGGATTTTTGCACAGAAATAAAAAAGAACGTAAGGCGGAATTAGAAAAGCTTCGTTATGTTCCAACTACGATGATGTTCTATGAAGCGCCGCATCGGTTAGATGATACATTAATTTCTATGAAAGAAGTACTTGGAAATAGAGAAATTGTATTGTGCCGAGAACTAACGAAAAAATTTGAAGAATTTATTCGTGGTTCGGTAGAAGAAGCGATTGAATGGACAAAGCAAAATGAGGTTCGTGGTGAATTTTGTATATTAGTATCCGGGTCAAAAGAGGAAGCTGCTCCAGAGGAACAGTGGTGGGAAGCTATATCAGTATACGATCATATCGAACATTACATAAACGAGCAAGGAATGTCTTCAAAGGATGCAATTAAAAAGGCGGCCAAAGATCGAGATTTGTCGAAACGAGACGTCTATCAAATCTATCATGTTGATAAAAAATAAGCTTCTCATAATTGAGAAGCTTATTTTGCTGCTTGAATATATTGATGAAGTTCGTTTAAGATCTGTTCAGCGCCTTCTTTGCTTAAGATAATTTTACCTTCAGCTAAAGAAAGGTTACCATCAGACACTTCACCAGTTACTTGGCAAGTCATGTTAGGCTTATATTTTTTTAGGATGATTTTTTCGTCATCAACGTAAATTTCAAGAGCATCCTTTTCAGCAATACCTAATGTACGACGTAATTCAATCGGAATTACAACACGGCCTAATTCATCAACTTTACGAACGATACCAGTAGATTTCATATTCGTTATCCTCCTCATATTTTGTAAGTTTGCGAGTCTATATTTTAATTCGTCATTTTTCGACAAAATACCCTATGAACATATGATACCAATCATTTACATTTCCGTCAATTCATAAATTTTATATTTTATGAAAGAATTGTAGATTTTTATACTTCTTATATATAATAGAAAATGAAAGAATTACACAAGTGTTTTACTATATTTTTAAATTTTATCAATATTTCAGATAAATTACTGTATATTTTTTTTGAATATGAGTAATAGATGATAAAGATAATCGAGCATTAATTCGTTTTTATGCGTCAGTTTTTGATATACTGTTTATAAATACATATGAGGTCATTTGGGAGGTTCAAAACAATGACAGAGGAAAATAAGACCTTTTATATCACTACTCCAATTTATTATCCAAGCGGAAAGCTTCATATTGGACATGCTTATACAACGGTAGCAGGAGATGCGATGGCACGCTACAAGCGCATGCAAGGATATGATGTTCATTATTTAACAGGTACTGATGAGCATGGACAAAAGATTCAAAAGAAAGCAGAAGAACTACAAGTTACACCACAAGCATATGTTGATAACATTGTAGCAGGAATTAAAGAATTGTGGGGGAAAATGGACATTTCTTACGATGACTTTATTCGGACAACCGAAGATCGTCATAAAGAAGTTGTTGAAAAGATTTTTAAACAACTTGTTGATCAAGGTGATATTTATCTTGATGAATATGAAGGATGGTATTCTGTACAGGATGAAACATTCTACACAGAACATCAACTTGTTGATCCGATTATGGAAGGCGATAAAGTAGTCGGAGGAAAAAGTCCAGATAGTGGCCATGCTGTAGAACTGGTTCGCGAAGAATCTTACTTCTTTAGAATGGGTAAATATGTAGATCGACTACTACAATTTTATGAAGAAAATCCACACTTCATTCAACCTGAATCTCGTAAAAATGAAATGATTAATAACTTCATTAAACCAGGTCTAGAAGATTTAGCAGTTTCTCGTACTTCTTTTGACTGGGGAATTCGTGTGCCAGGTAACCCAAAACACGTTATTTACGTATGGGTAGATGCATTATCTAATTACATTACAGCACTAGGATATGGAACAGATAATGAAGAGAAATATAAAAAGTATTGGCCAGCAGATGTTCACTTAGTAGGAAAAGAAATTGTTCGTTTCCATACAATTTATTGGCCGATTATTTTAATGGCGCTAGATTTACCACTGCCGAAAAAGGTATTTGCTCATGGTTGGATCTTAATGAAAGACGGAAAAATGAGTAAATCAAAAGGTAATGTAGTTGATCCAGTTACGTTAATTGATCGTTATGGATTGGATGCACTGCGTTACTATTTACTTCGTGAGGTTCCATTTGGATCAGACGGTGTATTTACGCCAGAAGGTTTTATTGAGCGAATTAATTTTGACCTTGCAAATGACTTAGGAAACTTATTAAATCGTACAGTAGCGATGATTGATAAGT
Source organism: Bacillus sp. IT-79MI2 (assembly GCF_949768135.1). NCBI lineage: Bacteria > Bacillati > Bacillota > Bacilli > Caryophanales > Bacillaceae > Bacillus > Bacillus sp. IT-79MI2. The sequence goes on from NZ_CATKPV010000066.1 coordinate 8,567, forward strand.
ACTTTAATGGAGAAATTCCTGCTTTTAAAGAAAATGTAACTGAGTTTGATGAAACAGTAGTAACGTTTGCACAGGATACATTAAAAAAAGTAGAAGAAGCAATGGAAAACATGGAGTTTTCAGTAGCATTGAGTTCTATTTGGCAACTGGTTAGCCGTACTAATAAATATATTGATGAAACACAACCTTGGGTATTAGCGAAAGATGAGAATGATCGTGATAAACTTGCGTCCGTAATGGCACACCTTGCAGAAATGCTTCGCCAAATGGGTATTATGCTTATGCCATTCTTGACAGCAACACCAAGTAAAATCTTTACACAACTTGGCCTTACTGATGAAGCTTATCAATCTTGGGATAGCCTTTCTACGATTGGTTGTATTCCAGCTAGCACGAAGGTAGTCAAAGGACAACCAATTTTCCCACGCTTAGAGGTAGAAGTAGAAGTTGAATATATCAAAGAACAAATGAAAGGTTCTGCTCCTAAAGTAGAGGAGAAAAAGGAAGAGGAACCGAAGGCAGAAGAAATTACAATTGATGATTTCTTTAAAGTTGAATTGCGTGTGGCGGAAGTAATAGAAGCAGAGCCTGTAAAAAAAGCAGACAAACTGTTAAAGATTCAACTTGATTTAGGCACAGAAAAGCGACAAGTTGTTTCTGGAATTGCTAAATTTTACACACCAGAAGAATTAAAAGGGAAAAAAGTTATTTGTGTAACGAATTTAAAACCAGTGAAATTACGTGGTGAATTATCACAAGGTATGATTTTAGCAGGCGAAGAAAACGGAGTATTGTCTTTAGCAACAATTGATCAAAATTTACCAAATGGTACAAAAATCAAGTAATCTTGACAAAATAAGAGATGTTTCACGTGTAACATTCGTGGAGCATCTTTTTTTCTTGTCAGGAATCTTTTTAAAAATTCCTTTTTTGTATTAAGATTGTACTATTGTTATTACGTTTTTAGGGAAGAGATTTTTTACTATGATAGAATTTATTTCAAATAAAAGGAGTTATTTGTTATGTTGTTTGATACACATTCACATTTAAATGCAGAGCAATTTGAAGAAGATTTACAGGAAGTTATTGCAAGAATGAAAGAAGCTAGGGTTTCGTATACAGTTGTTGTTGGTTTTGATGAGGTAACAATAAAAAAGGCAATTGAGCTCGCAGAAACGTATGACTTTATTTATGCAGCGGTTGGTTGGCATCCCGTTGATGCCATTGATATGACGGAAGGGCATTTAGTTTGGTTAGAAGAGTTAGCTGCACACCCAAAAGTAGTTGCTCTTGGTGAAATGGGGTTAGACTATCATTGGGACAAGTCTCCGAAGGAAATACAGAAAGAAGTATTTCGTAAACAAATTCAGTTAGCAAAGAAAGTGAAATTGCCTATTATTATACATAACCGTGATGCAACGCAAGATATTGTAGATATTCTAGAAGAAGAAAATGCAGCTGAAGTAGGCGGCATTATGCATTGCTTTAGTGGCAGTGTAGAGGTGGCAAAACAATGTATTGATATGAATTTTTTAATTTCATTGGGTGGGCCAGTAACTTTCAAAAATGCAAAGAAACCGAAAGAAGTTGCAATGGAAATTCCAATGGAAAAGCTGCTAATAGAAACGGATTGTCCATACTTAACGCCACATCCATTTCGTGGTAAACGAAATGAGCCAAGTTATGTGAAACTTGTGGCAGAAGAAATTGCTAACTTAAAAGGTATTTCATACGAAGAGGTCGCAAAGGTAACTACAGAAAATGCAAAAGCTTTATTTGGTGTTGAATAAGAAAGAATGGTGAATTCCATTCTTTTTCTTTTACCCTGCCTCTATTGTTACCTCTCAATGAAGAGACACTAACAATACCCGGAAGGCAATACAAGCTAGCTAACTAACGGATATATTTGTAGGGAAGAAAACAAGTGAGGTTAAAGTGTTACAATAAGAAGAGTAGGCAGAGGATTTTTTCTCCTCTGCTTTTTAAATTGTATCAGTGGGAAAATAATAATGGAAAAGTATTCGTTTTTTTGTTTTACTAAGTAGAGACGAAATCAGTGTGGAGGCAGTCATGAAAATTAAAGAGATTATCGTTGTAGAAGGTAAAGATGATACAGTTGCAATTAAGCGTGCTGTTGATGCAGATACAATTGAAACGAACGGTTCAGCAATCGGTGAACATGTCATTGAGCAAGTAAAATTGGCACAGCAAAAACGAGGCGTTATTATTTTGACGGATCCTGATTACCCGGGAGAGCGTATTCGGAAAATTATTTCTGAAATGGTTCCGGGTTGTAAGCATGCTTTCTTACCGAAAGAAGAGGCACTTGCCAAGAGAAAAAAAGGAGTCGGAATTGAACATGCTTCCAATGAATCCATTCGCCGTGCTTTAGAAAATGTTCACGAAGAAATGGAAGCCTATACGAGCGAAATTAGTTGGAGTGACTTAGTAGATGCTGGACTAGTAGGCGGAGAACAGGCAAAAAGTCGTAGAGAAAAAATGGGTAAACTATTAAAGATTGGTTATACAAATGCGAAGCAGTTACATAAACGTTTACAAATGTTTCAAGTTTCAAAAGAAGCATTTGCGGAAGCATATAAACAAGTATTACAGGAGGAAAAGAAATGAAGGATATCGCAACACCGAATCGTACGAAAGACATTGTTGAAAAGTACGGGTTTTCATTCAAAAAGAGTTTAGGTCAAAATTTCTTAATTGATACAAACGTATTAAATCGTATTGTGGATTATGCAGAAATCGGCCCAGAGAGCGGAGCAATTGAAATTGGCCCTGGTATTGGAGCGTTAACGGAGCAGTTAGCAAAACGTGCTAAGAAAGTAGTCGCTTTTGAAATCGATCAACGACTATTACCAATTCTAGACGAAACATTAGCTCCTTACAGCAACGTAACTGTAATTAATAAAGATATTTTAAAAGCAGATGTACATGAAGTATTCGGAGAGCAGTTCGAAAAAGGACAAGACGTAATGGTAGTAGCAAATTTACCATACTACGTTACAACACCAATTTTGTTTAAATTACTAGAAGAGCAATTACCAGTTCGTGGGTTTGTTGTTATGATGCAAAAAGAAGTGGGAGATCGCTTAGCGGCTAAACCAGGAACGAAAGACTACGGTTCTCTATCTATTGCAATTCAATATTATACGGAGGTAGAAACAGTTATGACTGTTCCGCGCACCGTATTTGTCCCACAACCAAATGTAGATTCCGCAGTTATTCGTCTTTTAAAACGTCCAAAACCAATTGTTGAAGTGAAAGATGAGAAGTTTTTCTTCGAAGTAGTACGAGCAAGCTTTGCACAACGTCGTAAAACGTTGATGAATAACTTATCAAATAATCTAAATGGTTTCCCGAAAGATAAGGAGTTATTAGATCGTATTTTAACGGAAGTAGGCATTGATCCAAAGCGAAGAGGCGAAACATTATCAATCGAAGAATTTGCAGCACTGAGTAATGCATTAGTCTCTCATAAAGTGAAACTTTAATCACCCACTGATTATTAGTTGAACCAATCGGGCTTTTATGGGCAGTTAATCCCCCACCTAACTTCTTTGCTTTCGCTGAATTTTGGAGTGGGGATCTTACTGCCCGCAAATAGCGGGATAAACAATAAAAGGACAGCTCAATTCGAGCTGTCCTTTTTGTCACCCTTTTCACTCTAAATTCATACGTTAAAAACAGAACATGGTTAGTGAGATGGCCTAATGAATTTGGAGGTAGGATAATGGCTGTACATGTTGGAGATTTAGTGGAACGACAATCTTATAACCGAGACATTCTTTTTCGCATTACAGAAATAAAAGGTGAAATTGCAATATTATTTGGAGAAGAAGTCAGACTTGTGGCAGATGCACCGCTTGAAGATTTAATTAGCATTGATCAGAGAGAGTATAAGAAAAGGGAAAAGCGTGAGAAGGAAACGATGGAGCGAACATATCGCCTGTTTCAACAAGACTATGTTTTGATGAAGCAACGTCACGAGCATAATTCTACAGGAGGATATACGAGTGAAGTCAATTATTTTCAAATGCCAGGTAGGGTTTTGCATATAGATGGAGACCCATTATATTTACGGAAATGTTTAGATTTATATACAAAGATAGGTGTTCCAGTTCAAGGGGTACATTGTAAAGAAACAGAAATGCATGAAAAGGTAGTTGATTTAATCGATCATTTTCGTCCAGACATTTTGGTCATTACAGGTCATGATGCATATACAAAATCTAAAGGAGTTATGGGAGACTTAGCAGCTTATCGTCATTCTCGGCACTTTGTACAGGCTGTTCGGGAAGTACGAAAAAAATACCCTTCTTTAGATCAACTTGTTATTTTTGCAGGGGCATGTCAGTCCCATTTTGAAGCATTAATTCGAGCTGGTGCTAATTTTGCTAGTTCACCATCGCGTATTAATATTCATGCATTGGATCCAGTATATGTAGTGGGGAAGATTAGTTTTACTTCATTTATGGAACGCGTAAATGTATGGGATGTTGTTCGAAATACTATTACTGGGCAAAAAGGCCTTGGTGGTATTGAGACCCGGGGACTTTTACGAACAGGATTACCTTTTCAATATTATGAAGAGTAAGCAAGGTATATATGTACCTTGTTTTTCTTATGGGAAAAGTATCAGTTTGTTTGGTGAAAGATGTACCATAAACAAGGATTTGTAGGTGCTTGGATAAAAAAAGGTAAGAACGTACAGACTATACAATGATACTTTTATAATATAGTAATTCTTCTATCTATTCGAACGCATTAGGTTCTTGCGAAGATATTGCTTGTTATGTATAGGCAATGATTGGGATAGATATATCATGTATTTATGTATTCACTCTAAATTACAGCGAGGTGTAGCAAAGTATATGTCAAAACGTTTAGATGAAATTAAAAGTGAATTAGATCATCATCTTGGGAAGCGCCTTATGTTAAAGGCGAATAGTGGAAGAAGAAAAACAGTGGAACAATCAGGCGTACTAGCAGAAACGTATCGTTCTGTTTTTGTTGTACAGTTAGATCAACAAGAGGATACATTGCAGCGTGTTTCCTATAGCTATGCAGATGTTTTAACAGAAACGGTAGAATTAACGTTTTATGATGATCCTCAGAACGAGGTTATTTTAGGGTAATTGTCCACTCTGTTACATATATTTCCATAAATAAAAAAGACATTTTTTTGCATACTAATTATACCGTAGCAAAATAAGGAGGGACCTGCATTGAGTAGACGAAGAGGAGTCATGTCAAATCAGTTTAAAGAAGAGCTTGCAAAAGAGCTTGGATTTTATGATGTTGTTCAGAAAGAAGGATGGGGCGGAATTCGTGCGAAAGATGCTGGTAATATGGTGAAACGTGCTATTGAAATTGCACAGCAGCAATTAATGAAACAAAACCAGTAGTTGCAAAATAACTTCTATGCTACGGTAGCCGAGGAGAAATTCCTCGGCTTTTTGCACGCCAAAAGGTATCATCATTTTGCATAAGTAGTTTCATTCTGAATGCTTTTCGTTATAATTAGGGAAGTGTCATCGTCTTACTATAAATTTATGGTAAAATAAACGATAAAAGATTGAGTACATAGAGTGGGTGAATAGATTGAAGCTACTAGTGAAAGCACCAGCAAAGATTAATCTGTCGTTAGATGTACTAGGGAAAAGACAAGACGGTTATCATGAAGTGAAAATGATTATGACAACAATCGATTTAGCAGATCGTTTAGAGTTAACGGAGTTATCAGAAGACCGTATTGAAATTGTATCCCATAATCGGTATGTCCCAGACGACCAGCGTAATTTAGCTTATCAAGCAGCGAAATTATTAAAAGAGAAATTTAAGGTAAAACAAGGTGTATCTATTGCTATTGAAAAAACAATTCCAGTAGCAGCAGGATTAGCAGGTGGAAGCAGTGATGCGGCTGCTACATTACGTGGTCTTAATAAGCTATGGAATTTAGGTCTTACAATAGGTGAATTAGCGGAACTTGGAGCAGAAATTGGATCTGACGTATCCTTTTGTGTATATGGCGGAACAGCGATTGCGACAGGAAGAGGAGAAAAGGTTGAGCATATAAAGACACCTCCTTCTTGTTGGGTTATTTTAGCGAAGCCTCACATCGGTGTATCTACTGCTGACGTATATGGAAATTTACAATTAAATCGTGTCACACATCCAGACGTAGATAAAATGGTTGAAGTTATCAATCAAGGTGACTATAAAGGAATATGCAATGCAGTTGGAAATGTATTAGAAGATGTGACATTTGCGATGCATCCTGAAGTTGCACGTATTAAAGCACAGATGAAGCGCTTTGGCGCAGATGCAGTTTTAATGAGTGGCAGTGGTCCAACTGTGTTTGGGCTTGTGCATCATGATTCGCGTATGCACCGTATTTATAATGGTTTAAAAGGATTTTGTGAACAAGTATACGCAGTCCGTCTATTAGGAGAGCGAGAAACGCTTGAATAAAGACGTATAATAAGTTATGATTTGTTTAGAATATTCGTGATTTGGGGTGAGAATGTGAAAATTAGACGGAGTACAAGACTAGTTGATATGACTTACTATTTATTGCAAAATCCTCGTCAGTTAGTTTCTCTCACTTTTTTTGCTGAACGGTATCAATCAGCTAAGTCTTCCATTAGTGAAGATTTAGTTATTATTAAGCAAACGTTTGAACAACAAGGGGTCGGCACATTGCAAACGATAGCAGGGGCAGCAGGAGGAGTGAAATATATTCCATATATAAGTGAAGAGGAAGCAAATCTGATCATTAATGAGCTTTGTGGCTTATTTGAGAATCCAGATCGTATTCTTCCAGGTGGATACTTATATATGACGGATCTTTTGAGTAATCCACGCTATATCAACGGGGCAGGTCGCCTATTTGCTTCTGTATTTGCGAGGCAGCCGATTGATGCGGTTATGACGGTAGCAACAAAAGGGATTCCGCTTGCATATGCGGTAGCGAATTATTTAGATGTACCTGTAGTAATTGCAAGAAAAGATAATAAGGTAACAGAAGGACCAACAGTTAGTATTAACTATGTATCAGGTTCATCTAAGCGTATTCAAACAATGACTTTAGCAAAACGTAGTCTTCCGGAAGGTGCCAATGTTTTAATCGTTGATGATTTTATGAAGGCTGGAGGAACAATTCAAGGCATGATTAGCATGCTAGAAGAGTTTAATGCCAATGTTGTTGGAATCGGCGTATTAGTAGAATCGACAGATATTGAAGAAAGACTTATTAATAACTTTGTTTCTTTAATCCGCTTATCAGAAGTAGATATTAAAGAGAAAACAATTCAAGTGGAAAAAGGGAATTATTCACTTGTGCCATTTGACGAAGGGCTTGTAGAAGCTGAATAAAAAGGTAAAGCAGAAGCTTTATCTTTTTTTGTAAATGAAAGTGCTAGTGGACGTTAAGTCTTTTCTTGTATTGTGAAAGTCTTACCGCCCGCTAGCACAGGGCATCCTAATTATTTTAGATAGGATGAACTGAGTTTATATGGGAAGAAAGTTTTCTAGGAGTTTTTATTTAAGGAAAATAAAATAATAAAAGGGTGAGAAAATATGAAAGTAGTTCAAGCAAATCAAGCACCACAAGCGATTGGTCCATATTCACAAGGAATTATCGTAAATAACATGTTTTATAGCTCAGGACAAATTCCATTAACGGCAGGTGGAGAACTTGTAACAGGTGATGTGAAAATACAAACCGAACAAGTATTTCAAAATTTACAAGCTGTGTTAGAAGAGGCAGGAGCATCATTTGATACGGTTGTAAAAACAACTGTATTTTTAAAAGATATGGATGATTTTAATGATGTAAACGAAGTATATGGAACATATTTTTCTGCACATAAACCAGCTCGTTCTTGTGTACAAGTTGCAAAATTACCGAAAGATGTTTCCATCGAAATTGAAGTTATTGCCCTTGTAAAATGAAAATTTGTAAGCGATAACGTCCATTAATTCTTATATTCCGTTAAAAAAAATTTTTTATCTTAAAAATTTTTAAAAAATTAAAGGGAAAATAGAAAATTTGTGGAATTTATACAAATATATCGCTTATTTAGAAAAGGGTGGTGAACACAAGATGGAAGTGACTGACGTAAGATTACGCCGCGTAAACACAGAAGGCCGTATGAGAGCGATTGCCTCTATTACATTGGACCATGAGTTTGTTGTTCATGATATTCGTGTAATTGATGGCAATAATGGATTATTTGTAGCAATGCCAAGTAAACGTACTCCAGATGGGGAGTTCCGTGATATTGCGCATCCAATTAATTCTAACACACGCTCAAAAATTCAAGATGCGGTTTTAGCTGAGTATCACCGTTTAGGCGAGTTAGAAGAAGTTGAGTTTGAAGAAGCAGGAGCTTCGTAAAATTCGAATAAAAAGGGCTCTAATAAAGGAGCTCTATAATTTTGTAACAAACTCCTGTAAACACTTACAGGGGTTTGTTTTTTTATTTGTAAATCCATTTTGATTTATTGGCGCCTAAGTTCCGGGTATGAAAATAAAAGAAGATCGGAACTCGTTATCTCCTTTTGTCTTCCCTTGGCATGGAGGCAAAAAAGGCCCTGACCGCTTCTGTGCGAGGCGGGGCGCTCTCTCCCGCCTAAAAAGAACGGTTTTTTACTTATAAAGTGTTTATTTTGAATAAAATTTTCCGCTAATTAAAGCCTCACTTTATTGTCCTCGTTATATGTAAACTTCTAATTTCTTTAAAATCATTCGAAATAGTATATCTTATTTCCTAAAAAAAGATACTAAAGAATAAAACATCTTATAAGAAGTATGGTAAAATTTAATAGTTATGCCGTGTTTCTTGAAATATATAATGATTTAGGATAATATCTTTAATGGATAAATAGGTTGCGATGGAGGTTCTATATGTCAAACAGATTTGCAGTGATTTTAGCTGCAGGTAAAGGCACACGTATGAAGTCCAAGCTATACAAAGTGCTTCATCCTGTATGCGGAAAACCAATGGTACAGCATGTAGTTGATCAAGTATCTCAATTAGGATTGCAGAAACTTGTAACGGTAGTTGGACATGGTGCTGAAAAAGTACAAGAACAACTAGGGAACGTAAGTGAATTTGCATTGCAAGCAGAACAACTTGGTACAGCACATGCTGTTGATCAAGCTGCCGATGTACTTGCAAATGAAGAGGGAACAACTTTAGTTATTTGTGGTGATACACCCCTTATAACTGCAGGAACAATGGAAGCATTGTTAAAGCATCATGAAGAAGCAGGAGCGAAAGCGACGGTGTTAACAGCGTACATAGAAGAGCCTGCTGGATATGGCCGCATTGTTCGTAATGAAAGTGGTCATGTTGAAAAAATCGTTGAGCATAAAGATGCAAATGAAGTAGAGCGAGCTATTAAAGAAATTAATACAGGGACGTATTGTTTTGATAATAAGGCACTATTTGCTTCACTTTCTAAAGTTTCAAACGATAATGTTCAAGGTGAATATTACCTTCCAGATGTTATTGAGATTTTGAAAAGTGAAGGTCATATTGTATCAGCTTATCAAACAGAGCATTTCGATGAAACATTAGGTGTTAATGACAGAGTCGCTCTATCGCAAGCGGAAATTATTATGAAAAAGCGTATTAACCAAAAGAACATGGTAAATGGTGTTACAATTATTGATCCAAATAACACATACATTTCTGCTGATGCAATCATTGGTAATGATACAGTTCTTTATCCAGGAACAGTTATTGAAGGCAAAACTGTAATTGGTTCTGATTGTGAAATTGGTCCACATACAGTAGTACGTGATAGTGAAATTGGAGATTGTACGACAATTCGTCAATCTACTGTACATGACAGTAAGATTGGTATGGAAGTTTCAATCGGTCCATTTGCACATATCCGTCCAGATTCAGTTATTGGTGACGAAGTACGCGTTGGAAACTTCGTGGAAATCAAAAAGACTGTTTTTGGTAATAGAAGTAAAGCTTCACACTTAAGTTATATCGGGGATGCACAAGTTGGAGAAGACGTGAATCTTGGTTGTGGTTCAATTACGGTGAACTACGATGGCAAGAATAAATTTAAAACAGTTATTGGTAACGGCGTATTTATTGGTTGTAATTCAAACCTTGTTGCTCCTGTAACAGTTGAAGATGGTGCTTATGTTGCGGCAGGCTCTACAATTACAGAGAGTGTTCCATCAAAAGCATTATCAATTGCACGTGCACGTCAAGTTAACAAAGAAGACTATGTTGATCAATTGCTGAATAAGAAAAAATCATAATGTGGAGGGTTAATCTAGATGTCGACTCAATATCTAAATTCTAATTTGAAAGTATTCTCTTTAAACTCTAATAAGGAACTTGCTGAGCAAATTGCAAAGCATATTGGAGTAGGGTTAGGGAAATGTTCTGTTGACCGTTTTAGTGATGGAGAAGTTCAAATTAACATTGAAGAAAGTATTCGTGGTTGTGATGTATTCATTATTCAATCTACAAGCTTCCCAGTAAACGAACATATCATGGAATTACTTATTATGATTGATGCGTTAAAACGTGCATCTGCAAAAACAATTAATATCGTTATTCCTTATTATGGTTATGCGCGTCAAGACCGTAAAGCGCGTTCTCGTGAACCAATTACATCGAAACTTGTAGCAAACTTGCTTGAAACAGCAGGTGCAACTCGTGTAATCACTCTAGATTTACATGCTCCACAAATTCAAGGGTTCTTTGATATCCCAATCGACCACTTAATGGGTGTACCGATTCTTTCTGATTACTTTGAGACAAAAGGTCTTAAAGATATCGTAATCGTATCTCCTGACCACGGTGGTGTAACACGTGCAAGAAAAATGGCGGATCGCCTAAAAGCGCCAATCGCTATTATCGATAAACGCCGTCCACGTCCGAATGTATCGGAAGTAATGAACATTATTGGTAATATCGAAGGTAAGACAGCAATTTTAATTGATGACATCATTGATACAGCTGGTACAATTACATTAGCAGCAAACGCTCTTGTTGAGAACGGTGCTTCTGAAGTATATGCTTGCTGTACACACCCAGTTTTATCTGGCCCAGCAATTGAGCGTATCCAAAACTCAAATATTAAAGAGTTAGTTGTAACAAACTCTATCGTATTACCAGAAGAGAAGAAAATTGATAAAGTACATGAGCTTTCTGTTGCTCCATTAATCGGAGAAGCAATCATTCGTGTTTACGAAGAAGAATCTGTGAGTGTATTATTCAATTAATTGGATAGAATGAGACGTAACCAAATTTGGTTACGTCTTTTCGTATCGTAAAAAGAAAGTAGTGGTACAAGAATGAAATTAATAGTAGGACTTGGGAACCCAGGTAGAGAATATGAATTAACAAGGCATAATATCGGATTTATGGGAATTGATGAACTTGCGAAACGATGGGGAATTTCTTTAAATGAACAAAAGTTTAAAGGTATGTATGGTTCAGGATTTGTTAATGGCGAAAAAGTAATTTTATTAAAGCCACTTACGTATATGAATTTATCTGGAGAAAGTATCCGTCCGCTTATGGATTACTATAAAATTGATGTGGAAGATTTTGTTGTCATGTATGATGATTTGGATATTCCAGTAGGTAAATTGCGCCTTCGTATGAAAGGTAGTGCAGGCGGCCATAACGGTGTGAAATCGACAATTTCCCATTTAGGAACGCAAGAGTTTCAACGTATTCGTATGGGGATTGATCGCCCGAAAAATGGTATGAAAGTAGTGGATTATGTATTGGGGCGCTTCACAGCAGAAGAGCTGCCAGAAGTAAATCATTCCATTGAAAAGGCTGCGGCCGCATGTGAAGAGTGGTTAAAGAAACCATTTCTTCAAATTATGAATACTTTTAACGGTTAATGTTCTAATTTGGAATATTTTATGATGTTTTAATCCATACTAATAGTAATTGTACACTTAGGAGGATAGTATGGAAGGACATTATTACTGTAGACATTGTGGGTGTAACGTAGGTGCCATTACCGCAGAAAAGGTATACAGCAAAGTTTTATTTCAACTAACAGAGCAAGAACGATTGGATATGATTCATTTTCATGAAAATGGAAATATATATATAAAAACAATCTGTGAGTCGTGCCAAGAAACGCTCTCATCTTATCCGGAGTATTATGAGTATGAAAAATTTTTGCAATAAAATGTTGTCGCTTTGGCGTGTCCAAAGCATTTTTCTGTTTTCTTTTTCCAAAATATTTGCATAAAAATATATTAACTTGCTCTTTATGTTGAGAGGGGTTTTGAAAATGATAGGGTTATTAGAGCAATTTTATAAAAATAAAGAAATACAATCCATTATTAATGGACTAGAAGAAGGATTGAAAGAGCAGCTTGTATCAGGTATGGCAACTTCTTCTCGTTCTTTATTAATGGCTGCTTTATATAAAAAAACAAAGCAGTCGCAACTTGTTGTTACACACAACTTATTTCAAGCGCAAAAAGTATATGAGGATTTAGTATCACTACTTGGTGAGCAGGATGTATGGTTATATCCGGTTAATGAATTAATTGCGTCAGAAATAGGGGTTGCAAGCCCAGAACTGAAAGCGCAGCGTATTGAAGTATTAAATCGTTTAGCGATGGGCGAGCGGGGCATTATTGTTGTTCCAGTTGCTGGATTACGTAGATTTTTACCAATAAAAGAATTATGGAAGCAAAAGCAAATCGAAATTAGTCTAGGGCAAGAGATTGATTTAGATGTATTGCTTCATACATTGCATCATATTGGATATGAACGTAAGTCAATGGTAGAAGCACCTGGAGAATTTAGTTTGCGCGGGGGTATACTGGATATTTATCCGTTAACTGAAGAATTACCGTTTCGTATAGAGTTCTTTGATACGGAAGTAGATTCTATCCGCTCATTTGATGTAGAAGAACAACGCTCTCAAGATAAAAGAGAAAGCGTGAAATTCGGTCCTGCGACAGAATTTTTATTTTCAAAAGATGAACTGAAATTAGGGGTAGAGCGTCTTGAGGAAGGTTTAATGAAGACGATGCAGAAGCTCTCTGATGATAAAATCAAGACAGCAGTACTTGAAACAGTTAGTCACGAGATAGAAATATTGAAAAACGGACAGACTATAGAGCAAATGTTTAAATATTTATCTATTTTTTACAAAGAACATGCTAGTCTAATAGACTATTTACCTGAGAATGGTGTCGTTATCTTAGATGAAATTTCGCGTATTCAAGAAACGGCATCACATCTTGAGACAGAAGAAGCGGAATGGTATACATCGCTTCTAAGTGAAGGGGCAATTCTTCAAGATTTGGTGTTCTCACACCAATTTGAAGAATTTCTACACCATAAAAAGAGAAGCTTTGTATATTTAACATTATTTTTACGCCATATTGCACATACGCACCCGCAAAATATTGTTAATGTAACGTGTAAAACAATGCAGGACTTTCATGGGCAAATGCAATTGTTAAAAACAGAAATTGATAGATGGACTGAAGGGGATTTCACGACTGTTGTATTGGGAACAGATGAAGAACGCGCAAAAAAATTACAATATATTTTAAGTGATTATGATATTGAAGCAGACATTATAGAATCTACAGATATATTGCTTCCTGGTCGCCTTCAAATTGCTGTAGGTGATTTACATGCAGGATTTGAAATGCCGATGCAAAAGCTTGTTGTGATTACAGAAAAAGAGCTGTTCCATAAAAAAGTAAAAAAATCACAACGTAAGCAAAAACTATCGAATGCAGAGCGTATTAAAAGTTATTCAGAGTTAAAGGTTGGCGACTACGTTGTTCATGTAAATCATGGTATCGGTAAATTTTTAGGAATTGAAACGTTAGAAATTAATGGTGTCCATAAAGATTATTTGAACATTAAATATCAAGGTAATGATAAGTTATATGTGCCAATCGAACAAATTGATCAAGTACAAAAGTATGTAGGATCAGAAGGTAAGAATCCGAAAGTTTACAAACTAGGCGGAAACGATTGGAAAAAGGTCAAAACGAAGGTAGAAAAATCTGTACAAGATATTGCAGATGACTTAATTAAATTGTATGCAGAGCGTGAGGCTTCAAAGGGATATGCGTATACGCCGGACACTGCAGAGCAGCAGGAATTTGAATCATCTTTCCCGTACCAGGAGACAGAAGATCAGTTGCGTTCTATTGAAGAAATTAAGAAAGATATGGAACGTGGGCGTCCGATGGATCGACTTCTATGTGGTGATGTTGGATATGGTAAAACGGAAGTTGCAATTCGTGCAGCGTTTAAAGCAATTATGGATGAAAAGCAAGTTGCAATTTTAGTACCGACAACGATTCTTGCACAACAACACTATGAAACGATTCGAGAACGTTTTCAAGACTACCCAATTAATATTGGATTGTTAAGTAGATTCCGTACTAGAAAACAACAAAATGAAACAATTAAAGGTTTAAAAGATGGGACAGTTGATATTGTTATTGGAACACATCGCATTTTATCTAAAGATGTAACCTATAAAGATTTAGGCTTACTAATTATCGATGAAGAACAAAGATTTGGTGTTACGCATAAAGAAAAGATTAAACAATTGAAAGCGAATGTTGATGTATTAACATTGACGGCAACGCCAATTCCGCGTACGCTCCATATGTCTATGCTCGGTGTACGAGATTTATCTGTTATTGAGACGCCGCCAGAAAATCGTTTCCCGGTACAAACATATGTGGTTGAGTATAATCCAGGGTTAATTCGAGAGGCGATAGAACGGGAACTTGCAAGGGGCGGTCAAATTTATTTCTTGTATAACCGTGTTGAAGATATTGAAAGAAAAGCAGATGAAATCTCTATGTTAGTCCCAGAGGCGCGTGTGACGTATGCTCATGGGAAAATGAACGAAGGTGAACTAGAGTCTGTCATGCTATCATTTTTAGATGGACAGCATGATGTTCTTGTAAGTACAACGATTATTGAAACAGGTGTTGATATTCCTAATGTAAATACATTAATTGTATTTGATGCCGATCGTATGGGATTATCACAGCTTTATCAGCTTCGTGGGCGCGTTGGTCGTTCAAACCGTGTTGCTTATGCATACTTTGCATATAAGCGTGATAAAGTGTTATCAGAAGTCGCTGAGAAGCGTTTACAAGCAATTAAAGAATTCACAGAACTTGGATCAGGATTTAAAATTGCAATGCGAGATTTATCCATTCGTGGTGCTGGTAACTTGTTAGGGGCTGAGCAGCATGGATTCATCGATTCTGTCGGATTTGATCTATATTCTCAAATGTTAAAAGATGCGATTGAACAGCGTAAAGGAACACAAGGAATTGAAAATACGGTTGATGTTGAAATTGATTTAGAAGTCGATGCTTACTTGCCAGACGCTTATATTTCAGATAGTAAACAAAAAATTATGATGTACAAACAATTTAGAGGTGTCTCTGCGATTGAAGATATTGAGGAATTACAAGAAGAAATGATTGATCGTTTTGGAGACTATCCGCAAGAAGTTGGATATTTATTACAAATTGCAAATATTAAAGTATTAGCAACGAAAGAACAGATTGAGCTAATTAAACAAACAAAATTTGAAGTGACGTTTTTATTCTCAGAGCAATCAAGCCAAAATATTGATGGTGGAAAATTATTTATGCTTGGTAATAGTTTTGGTCGTATGATTGGTCTTGGTATGGAAGGTTCTCGTTTGAAAATTGTTATGAAAACGAATGGATTAGAGACATCAAAATGGTTAACAATCGCCGAAAATTTATTAAAAGGTTTGTCTGACGTGAAAAAAGAAGTAATAAATGCCTAAAACAAAATAAAAAATGTAATTCGACGTGCATAGAAGAACTAATGTGTAAAATACTATGTCTAACAGTTGGTGATTTTTACATGAACAGGTAAATTCACCACTTTCATCATCAGTAGAAAGTGAGGCAGCATTAGAATGAAAGCAACTGGAATCGTACGTCGAATTGATGATTTAGGTAGGGTAGTAATTCCGAAAGAAATTCGTAGAACCCTTCGTATCCGAGAAGGAGATCCGCTAGAAATTTTTGTGGATCGCGATGGAGAAGTGATTTTGAAAAAATATTCTCCAATTAGTGAATTAGGTGATTTTGCAAAAGAATATGCAGAAGCTTTATACGATAGTTTAGGACATAACGTACTCGTATGTGATCGCGATTCCATTATCGCCGTAGCGGGGGTATCTAAGAAAGAATACTTAAATAAAAGTGTTGGCGATTTAATCGAAAAAACGATGGAAGATCGAAAATCTGTTGTTATGACAGATGAAAGTGAAATTTCGATTATCGATGGTGTAACCGAAAAGGTTAGCTCTTATACGGTTGGACCAATCGTTGCAAATGGAGATCCGATTGGAGCTGTTATCATCTTTTCAAAAGAAGCAATTATAAGTGAGGTAGAGCATAAGGCAGTAAATACTGCTGCAAGTTTTTTAGCAAAACAAATGGAACAGTAATTCTTCTTAATCATAATATTTCTTTATAAAAGGTTTTTTTCGGAAAGTAGGATTGTATTTCATTTAAAGGTAGCGTCTTGCTACCTTTTTTATTGTATAAATCTAAAAGGAATCCTGTTTTTTCTTTGTGATATAATACGAGGGATGAGAATAGGAAAAGGAGTTTTCTCGTATGGAAGCGAAGAAGTATCAAGCTTTTTGGCGCGGGGCTATTATATTAACGATTGCAAGTTTTGTTACGAAAGTATTAAGCGCTTTTTACCGTATTCCATATCAAAATATAGCGGGAGATGTTGGTTTTTATATTTATCAACAAATTTATCCATTTTATGGATTTTGTTTAATTTTAGCTACTTATGGTTTTCCCATCATTATTTCTAAGATGGTAGCAGAGCGTTTAGAACAAGGGAAGCAGGAAGAGGCAGAGGGAATTATTTGTGTTTCTTTTTGGTTTTTATTAGGAATCGGTTGTATAGGTTTCTTTACGTTGTTTTTGGGAGCGCACACGATTGCATCAGTCATGGGCGATGCAAATTTAGATAAACTGCTAAGAGTTATTTCATTTTCATTCTTGTTAATGCCCTTTTTATCTGTTGCACGAGGGCACTTTCAAGGGTTTAACAATATGATACCGACAGCTATATCGCAAGTGATTGAACAAACGGTTCGTGTGTCAATTATTGTGTTCTTATCGTTGTTCCTCATCGCACATGAATTTGATTTATATACAGTTGGAGCAGGAGCGATGTTGGGGTCGATTGCAGGCGGGTTTATTGGAATACTCGTACTTTTATTTTATATGCGGCATAATTTTCGCTCTATTTTCTTACAAGGATGGAAGAGGATACACAATAAAAAGAAAATCATTCGAATCCTTTTTTGGCAAGGAATGGCTATTTGTGTTAGTAATTTAGTGTTAATTTTTATACAAATGGCAGATTCCGTTTCGTTTTACACATTGCTTATTCAGGCAGGAGAACCGGCGGAAATTGCAAAAGTATTAAAGGGTGTTTATGACAGAAGTATCCCGCTTATGCAGCTTGGTACAGTTGTGACGACTTCATTTTCACTTTCGCTTATTCCAATTATTACTTCAGCAAAAGAACGAGGAGATCGTCTGTTTATTCAACAAAAGGTGCAGTTAGCGATGAAGATAACTTTTGTGATTGGAGTTGCGGCTGCATTAGGATTAGCGTGTATCATTAAGCCGACAAATATTATGTTGTTTGAAAATAGTGAGGGCTCAGGTGTGTTAGCTATTTTAGCTGTTTCTATTTTATTTAGTTCCTTATCCATTACAACGGCTTCTATTTTGCAAGGGCTTGGTCAAACTGTAAAGCCGGCACTGTTTGTTATATTTGGAGGGTGTCTAAAATTATTGCTCAATTATATGTTAATGCCGCAATTTGGTGTAACTGGGGCGGCAGTCGCAACGTTAATTTCGCTCATGGTTATCGCTTTGTTAAATAGTGCTTTCCTTATTCGAATTGTAGAAGAACCACTCATTCATAAACAAGGCATATTTGGAGTAACGATCAGCGGATTAGGAATGGTCGTTATATTAATGTTATTTATGCGTATTTATGAAGGGTTGGGACTAGGAAGTGATGAAGGGTATAGAGGATTAGCTGTAATTGAAGCGTTGCTAGGCGTAGCGATTGGCGGATTGGTATATCTGTTTTTAATTACGAAGTTAAGTGTTTTTACAAAAAAAGAATTAGGGACTGTTATGAAGCAAGAGAAGGTAGAAGCTTCATTGAAGAAGAGTGGATAGAGGTGAATGGTTGTGAGTAGAGTAATCACGATTTTAGGATTAGGTGCTGGTGAATTAGATCAGCTGACAATGGGTGTATATCGAAAAATAAAAGAAGCAGATCATATGTATGTGCGTACGAAAGAGCATCCTGTTATTGAAGAGTTAGAAAAGGAAGGTATAAAGTACACGGCTTTTGATGATGTATATGAGTCGCACGATACATTTGAAATCGTGTATGAAACAATTGCGAATACGTTAATAGAACAAGCGCAAGGTGCGGATATTATATATGCTGTACCAGGTCATCCACTTGTTGCGGAACGAACTGTTCAATTACTCTTGCAAAAAGGGGAAACGAAGCAGATTGAGGTGCGAATTGAAGGTGGACAAAGCTTTTTGGATCCGATGTTTGCTAGTTTAAAAATAGATCCAATTGAAGGATTCCAACTTATTGATGCAACTTCATTTGAAAGAGGTCAATTAGAATTACGTCAACACTTAATTTTTTGCCAAGTATATGATGCGTTTGTTGCATCTGAGGTTAAGTTGACATTAATGGAAATGTTGCCTGATGAGTATGAAGTATATATTGTAACAGCCGCAGGAACATCTTTTGAGCAAGTGAAAAAAGTGCCGCTCTATATGTTGGATCATGAAACAGAGTTGAACAATCTAACGAGCGTATATGTACCGCCTGTTACTGAGCGAGCTTCTTTATATCAACAATTTGATGTGCTCCGAGAAATTATTGCTGAGCTTCGTGGACCAAATGGCTGCCCATGGGATAAAAAGCAAACACATCAGTCTTTAAAGAAATATTTAATTGAAGAGACATATGAAGTGTTAGAGGCAATTGATGAAGAAGATGATGACCACTTGATTGAAGAACTTGGTGATGTGTTATTACAAGTTATGCTTCATGCTCAAATTGGAGAAGATGAGGGCTGGTTCTCTGTTGAGGATATCATCCGAACGCTATCTGAAAAAATGGTACGTCGTCATCCACATGTGTTTGGAGATATAGATGTAGAGAATGCGGAAGAAGTTGTTTTAAACTGGGAAGAAATTAAAAAACAAGAAAAAGGGCATGTAAGGGAGTCTGCTTTAACGGGAATTCCAAAAAGTTTACCACAATTAATGCGTGCGTATGAAATCCAGAAAAAAGCAGGAAAAGTTGGTTTTGATTGGGATGATGTACAGCCAATGATGGATAAAGCTTTTGAAGAATTGAAAGAGTTTGAGCAGGAAGTTGCAAAGATGGATAAAGAAAAAATGTTAGGTGAATTTGGGGATTTACTATTCGCCTTTGTTAATATTGCTCGCTACTATAAATTGGATCCAGAAGAGGCACTTCGTACCACAAATGAGAAATTCATGCGCCGATTTATATACATGGAAGCCAAAGTAGCTGAAATGAATAAGGAAATGCAGGAGTTAACGTTAGGGCAAATGGATGCTTTATGGGAAGAAGCGAAGCAGATAGAGAATCAATAGGGGGGAAATGAGATGCGCTTAGATAAATTTTTGAAAGTATCGCGTCTAATTAAAAGGAGAACATTAGCAAAGGAAGTAGCTGATCAAGGAAGAATTGCGATTAATGGGCAAGCTGCAAAGGCGAGCTCTGTTGTGAAAGTAGAAGATGAACTAACAATTCGTTTTGGACAAAAAGTAGTAACTGTAAAAGTAAATGAATTAAAAGAAACAACGAAAAAAGAAGATGCAGCTAACATGTATACGGTAGTTCGTGAAGAGAAAGTGAAAGCAGAAGAAGGCTTGTTCTAAATTATTTTCTCTCCTCATACATTATTTACTAGATAGTATAAAGCTATGGGGGGATTGACGTGAATAAGGGCTACTCAGTTGCGTCTTCTAATCAACAGAATGTTTCTGTAGAGCATGATATTATTATGCGTGGTAGACGTGTAATAGATATTACTGGCGTAAAGCAAGTAGAGAGTTTTGATAGTGAAGAGTTTTTATTAGAAACTGTAATGGGTTTTTTAACAATTCGCGGTCAAAACTTACAGATGAAAAATTTAGATGTAGAAAAAGGTATTGTATCCATTAAAGGGAAAATTCATGAGATGTTGTACATTGATGAAAATCAAGGGGAGAAAGCTAAAGGATTCTTTAGTAAGTTGTTTAAATGAGTTTAACGATTCAACTGTATACAATGCTTTCTATGATTGGAATGGGTGCTTGGATTGGAGCGGCGTTAGATACATACCAACGCTTTTTACAGCGACCGCGGCGTAAGCGTTGGATTGTATTTATATATGATATACTGTTTTGGATTGTCCAAGCACTGTTTGTCTTTTATGTATTGCTGCTTGTAAATGAAGCTGAATTACGTATATATGTTTTTGTAGCTTTGCTTTGTGGTTTTGCTGCATATCAAAGCTTATTGAAAGCAGTGTATATGCGAGTATTGAATTTTCTCATTTATATTTTTGTACAAACGATACAATTTTTTATCCAAATTGTACAGCTACTTATGATAAAACCTGTTATTATTATAGCGCAGCTTATTATTGCTTTTATTTTATTTTTATTTCGTATATTATTTTCAATTGGGCATGTGTTGTGGAAATGTACCGTATGGATATTACTTTTTGTATGGAAAATTTTTTTCTGGCCTGTTCGATTTCTTACTTTGCTCATATGGAAACTTCTCCCTAACCGTGTTAAACTTTTTATAAAGAGATATGTAGGATTACTGCAACATACAAGGAAATTGAAGAAATATACCTTTCAAATTTGGGAGCGTATAAAAAAGAAGTTAGGGGGACCTCGGAAATGAGGGAACTGAGGCAAAGATTGATTGAAGAGCAGAATCCAAATTCTGTCAGAGAACATATAATACAAACAAATGAAAACAGGAGGCGATTATATCGCCGTTTAGCAGTTTTTCTTGTCTTTGCTTTTACAATTATTGCGAGCATTAGTGTAACGTTTTATCAACAAAATAGTTCCGTTAAAGCAAAAGAAGTAAAGGTTGAAGAGATGAAAAAAGAATTGGGTTCATTAACAAAGAAAGAAAAAAAATTACAAGATGATGTTCAAAAGTTGAATGATGAAGAGTATGTTTTAAAGATTGCTAGGAGGGATTATTTCTTCTCTGGAAAAGGGGAGATAATTTTTCCTGTTTCTAAGTAGGTCGTGTCTTATTGACACTATATTTTAGGATTATATATAATAAAGTAAAATTTGACTTTTTAACCACTAAGGAGGAGCATTTTTTTTATGTCAATCGAGATAGGCAGCAAGTTACAAGGTAAAGTAACAGGTATTACAAATTTTGGGGCTTTTGTGGAGCTGCCAGAAGGCTTAACGGGTCTTGTTCATATTAGTGAAGTTGCTGATAATTATGTGAAGGATATTAATGATCACTTAAAAGTAGGCGACCAAGTAGAAGTAAAAGTTATTAATGTTGAAAAAGATGGAAAAATTGGTCTATCTATTAAAAAAGCGAAAGAGCGTGTAAGGCCAGAAGGAGATCGTCCACGCGGTGAGTATCAACGTGGTGGAGAGCAACGTGGTGGAGAGCAACGTGGTGGTGATCAACAACGTTCTGGACGTCCACAACGCAATCGTTCTTTTAACAGAGATAACCGTGGTGGCCGTGATAATGGTGGCAATCAAAAGGAAACGTTTGAGCAAAAGATGGCACGCTTTTTAAAAGACAGTGAAGATCGTCTAACTTCTTTAAAGCGTAATACAGAATCTAAACGTGGTGGCCGTGGCGCTCGTCGCGGATAAAACGAACGTTTTATTCTTAACATATAGAGAGGTGCCCGGAGTAAGTCACTCGGGGTGCTTTTTTATGTAAATGAGTATATTAAAAAAAGAATAAAAAACTTTTTGAAACATGTTGACTTTAAAGTGAATTTGATATAAGATACTAATTGTCCGTTAAATAAGACGACATGGCGGTGTAGCTCAGCTGGCTAGAGCGTACGGTTCATACCCGTGAGGTCGGGGGTTCGATCCCCTCCGCCGCTATATTTATTTTAACGGCCCGTTGGTCAAGTGGTTAAGACACCGCCCTTTCACGGCGGTAACACGGGTTCGAATCCCGTACGGGTCATCTAAAAAAGATCATGCAGATAGCATGATCTTTTTTTTATTAAGAAATTGTAAATAATTGCAAAGCTTCTACAAAAACACCCTATATTTTTTGAATTTTCCGTTCTTTTAAGGTGCTTATTTTTAACAACTTGTATATATATAGGTTTATTTCGAATAAAAAGTCGAACGATTATGTAAGTGTGAACTGTTGTTTTGACAAAAATCCCAATAATCATCTTTTATAATAACAGTAATTAAACTATGCAGGTGGTGTTAAAAATATGCCAAAAGCAGGAAGGAATACTGTGAACACAAGTACACTGGCTATGAATGATGGGCAACTCAGATCAATAACATGGACAAGCAAGTTGAAAGTGAAGTTGGAGCAAGTTTTCTTTAGATGGGGATTTGTTATTGCTGTAATCGGTTTTCTTTTAGGACGAGCATATATATTAACGAACATTTTACCGTTTGCACTACCGTTTTTTGCTGCTGTTTATGTAATGAAACGTGATAAGATGGCACTCGCATTTCTTGCTCTTATGGGTGGTGCGCTTTCCGTTTCACTAGATAATTTACTTTTTGCCTTTGCATCTATTTTTACTTTCTTCATTTACAATATCTTCTTTAGTCGATTTACACGTAAAATTGTTGGACTTGTACCATTTCAAGTATTTATCTCCGCATTAACCGCACATCTCGCTGTTGTTTACTTCGCGCAGCAAACCGTCACTATGTATGATTTACTCGTAAGTACTATTGAAGCAGGGCTTAGTTTTGTTTTAACAATGATTTTTCTACAAAGTGTACCGTTATTGACAGAAAGAAAGGGAAAGCAACAAGCGTTAGAAACGGAAGAAATTGTTTGTTTAATTATATTACTTGCATCTGTGTTAACGGGTACAACAGATTGGTTTATTTACGACGCTTCAGTTCAACATATTTTCACGAGATATTTAGTGTTATTATTTGCTTTTGTTGCAGGGGCAGCTACTGGCTCAACAGTAGGGGTTGTTACAGGATTGATATTGAGTTTAGCGAATATAGGTAGCTTATCTCAACTTAGTCTATTGGCTTTTTCGGGGTTACTTGGTGGATTATTAAAAGAAGGGAAGCGTTTGGGCGTTAGTTTAGGGTTGCTAATTGGTACAGGTCTAATTACATTATACGTCGACAAGCAAGTAAATATTATAACAACTTTAATAGAATCTGGAGTGGCGATAGGATTCTTTTTACTAACACCACAGGCAATTATCGATCGGCTTGCTAAATTTATGCCAGGAACACAAGAACATTCTCAGGATCAACAACAATATTTACGAAGAATGCGTGATGTGACAGCTAATAAAATTAATCAATTTGCAAATGTATTCTCTGCATTATCTAATAGCTTTTCGGTATATGGATATGTGGAGGAAGAGGATGAGGAAACAGAAGCTGATTTATTTTTAAGTACAATTACAGCAAAGACGTGTCAATCATGTTTTAAAAAGGATCAATGCTGGGTAGTGAATTTTGATAAAACATATGATTATATGAAACAAATTATGAATGAAACAGAAGAAGGGACGCTTCAGCATAACCGTAAGTTGGTTCGTGAATGGGAAAAGCACTGCGTAAGAGGAAAAAAGGTAACAGATTTAATGGCAGGAGAATTAGGTCATTTCTATGAGGGGCAAAAGTTACGAAAACAAATGAAAGAGAATCGTAGAATTGTTGCAGAACAATTATTAGGTGTTTCAAAAGTAATGGAAGATTTTGCGAAAGAAATTCAGCGTGAACGGGAAAATCATCAGGTACAGGAAGAACAAATTTTACAAGCGTTTCGTGACTTTGGTGTCGGGGTGGAACATGTTGATATCTATTGTTTAGATAGAGGGAATATTGATATTGAAATGATGATTCCGGCAGCATCTAATCAACATGGGGAATGTGACAAATTAGTTGCGCCGATGCTTTCGGATATTTTAAAAGAAAATATTATTGTTAAACATGAAGAACCTTCTGCTTATCCAAATGGTCATAGCATGATATCTTTTGGATCAGCGAAAACATTTTCTCTTGATACAGGGCTTGCTACAGCGGCAAAAGGAGGCGGATTTGTATCAGGAGATTCGTATGCGATGATGGATTTAAGTGTTGGGAAATATGCCCTTGCCATTAGTGACGGAATGGGCAATGGACAAAGGGCACATATGGAAAGTAAGGAAACGGTAAAATTGTTACAAAAAATATTGCAATCCGGTATTGATGAAGAAATTGCTATTAAGTCTATTAATTCAATTCTTTCATTGAGGACGACAGAAGAAATGTTTACGACGCTTGATTTAGCTATGGTAGATTTACGTGATGCAAGCGCTAAGTTTTTAAAAATTGGTTCAACCCCAAGTTTTGTAAAACGTGGAAATAACGTTTTACAAATAGAAGCAAGCAACTTGCCAATGGGAATCATTGAGGATGTTGAGGTGGATGTTGTTGGTGAACAATTAAAAACAGAGGACATTCTAATTATGATGAGTGATGGGATTTTTGAAGGGGCGCAACATGTGGAAAACCATGAATTGTGGATGAAGCGTAAAATTAAAGAATTACAAACCGATGATCCACAAGAAATTGCCGATATTATTATGGAAGAGGTCATTCGATCTAGTGATGGATATATCAATGATGATATGACGATTGTCGTTGCGAAGGTAAAGAAGAATATGCCAAAGTGGGCTACGATTCCAATTATGGGTAAACAAGCGCAATAGGGGAGCGGAAATCTCTTCAGTTTGGTTATGAGGTCTAGGTTGATACCTAGGCCTTTTTTTATAGGAGAAAGTAGCTTTATTATTTCTATGAAGATAGGGAAGGGATGTAAGATAAAAAAGTGAATTTTGTACATCTTTTTTTTGCACAAAGTTTGTAAAAGTTGTACCATTATAAGTAAGGTAAAAAGTATGTTATTGTTTGGCTTTAACGAAAGGTGATTGCGGAGTTGAGAGATACATTTGTTGAAAAAGTAGATGAGTTTGCAAAGCAGCATGATGTATTAGAGGAACATTCGACAATTGTTGTAGGAGTTTCTGGAGGCCCTGATTCTTTAGCTCTTTTATATTATTTATTAGAGAAAAGGGAAGAGAAGAAATTGAAGATTGTAGTCGCGCATGTGGATCACATGTTTAGAGGAGATGAATCCTATGAAGACTTACAATTTGTAGAAAATCTTTGCCGGAAGATTGGGGTTATTTGCGAAACGATAAGAATTAATGTATCGCAATATCAACAGCAATATGGAATGAATGCACAGGTGGCTGCTAGGGAATGCCGATATGCATTTTTGGAAAGAATAATGAAGAAATATGATGCACGATATGTAGCTCTTGGGCATCATGGAGATGATCAGATGGAGACGATTTTAATGCGTCTCGTCCGCGGGAGTACTCCGAAGGGTTATGCTGGAATTGCCGTGAAACGCCCTTTCCATGGTGGATATGTAATTAGGCCTTTGTTAGCGGTAACAAAGGAAGAGATTAATGCTTATTGTAAAAGGTTAGGGGTTACACCACGTATGGATCCAAGTAACGAAAAGGAAGTATATACGAGGAATCGATTACGTAAGTATGTTCTACCTTATTTAAAAGAGGAAAATCCGCATGTGCATGAGCGATTTCAAAATTTTAGTATGCTTATGCAAGAGGATGAGGTGTATTTGCAGGAATTAGCTTTTGAAAAGATGAATAAAGTAATTACAAAAAAAAGTGATAAACACATTGTCTTATCAATTCCTGCCTTTGAATCCATGTCTATGCCTTTACAAAGGAGAGGGATTCAACTAATATTAAACTATCTTTATGAATACAAGATTCCGTCTTCGCTTTCTTCTATACATATTGACAAAGTTATTGCATTTTTTAAGCGGACACACCCTTCAGGCTCACTTGATTTTCCTGGTGGCCTAAAAATTGTTCGTACATATGAAGAATGTAGTTTCCGATTTAAGCAAGAAATTGTTTTTCCTTTTTCACAAGTTTTATCAGTACCGGGTGCTGTTACCTTAGCAAACGGTGATGAACTTGTAGCAGAAGTAAATGAGGAATTACCAAGTAACATGAATGAAACAGTATTTGTTGCTAAGTATAATGATATATCATATCCTCTTCTTATTCGCTCTAGAGAAAACGGAGATCGCATGTCAATAAAAGGTATGAGTGGTACAAAAAAGATAAAAGCTATTTTTATTGAGGAAAAAGTACCAAAAGAAAAGAGAGAAGAGTGGCCGATTGTTTGTGATGCAAGCGGGAACATTATTTGGGTTCCGTTGTTGAAACAATCTGCATTTGCTATTTCACACGGAACAGCAGATAAGGATAAATATATGATTATTCACTACAAAAGCAAGGAGTCTTCCAGGAGGATAATGAAATGATGAATCAAGATATCGAAAAAGTATTAATTTCCGAAGAACAAATACAAGAAAAGGTGCATGAGCTAGGTGCAATTATTGC
This sequence comes from Bacillus sp. IT-79MI2, assembly GCF_949768135.1. Lineage (NCBI taxonomy): Bacteria > Bacillati > Bacillota > Bacilli > Caryophanales > Bacillaceae > Bacillus > Bacillus sp. IT-79MI2. Next base: position 35,393 of record NZ_CATKPV010000066.1, read on the forward strand.
AGAGGATTACAAAAATACAGTACCTCTTGCAATCGGTGTATTAAAGGGTGCAATGCCATTTATGGCAGATTTATTGAAAAGAACAGATACATATCTTGAAATGGATTTTATGGCTGTTTCTAGCTACGGTCATTCTACAGTTTCAACAGGTGAAGTGAAAATTTTAAAAGACCTTGATACTTCTGTAGAAGGTCGCGATATTTTAATCGTTGAAGATATTATTGATAGCGGCCTTACATTAAGTTACTTAGTGGACCTATTCAAATATCGTAAGGCGAAATCTGTAAAGATTGTTACGCTACTAGATAAGCCAACTGGTCGCAAAGTCGACCTGCGAGCGGATTATGTTGGATTTACTGTTCCTCATGAATTTGTTGTAGGATATGGCTTAGATTATAAGGAGCAATATCGTAATCTTCCTTATGTTGGAGTATTGAAACCAAGCGTTTACTCAAATTAATTAAATACAGGCGTTAAAATTGGATAGGAAAGTTTTTCTATGTTACGATTTACTATAGTGTTTATGCCGTGAGAGGAGGTTAGGAATGAATCGTATCTTCCGTAATACCATCTTTTATTTACTGATATTCTTAGTAGTGATTGGAATCGTGAGCTATTTTAATGGTTCAACACAAAAAACAACATCAGTTAGCTACGATAAATTCATTACTAAACTTGAAAAAGGTGAAGTGCGTAATGTGCAGCTTCAACCAAAAAATGGTGTGTTTGAGGTAAAAGGACAATTTAGCAATGCTAGTCAGGAAGAACAATTTGTTACTTATGCACCAAATACTGAAGAATTACAAAAGAAAATTAATGACAAAGCGCAAGGTGCTGAAGTGAAGTATCAACCAGCAGAGGAAACAAGTGCTTGGGTGACATTCTTTACTTCTATCATTCCGTTTGTGATTATCTTCATCTTATTCTTCTTCTTACTAAATCAAGCTCAGGGCGGCGGTAGCCGTGTTATGAATTTCGGGAAAAGTAAGGCGAAGTTATACAATGATGAAAAGAAAAAAGTGCGCTTCAGAGATGTAGCTGGAGCAGACGAAGAGAAACAAGAACTTGTTGAGGTAGTAGAATTCTTAAAAGATCCTCGCAAGTTTGCTGAAGTTGGTGCCCGTATTCCTAAGGGTGTTCTGCTAGTTGGACCTCCAGGTACAGGTAAAACATTGCTTGCACGTGCTGTTGCAGGTGAAGCTGGCGTTCCTTTCTTCTCTATTAGTGGTTCTGATTTCGTAGAGATGTTCGTTGGTGTCGGTGCTTCCCGTGTACGTGATTTGTTTGAAAATGCGAAGAAAAATGCTCCTTGTATCATTTTTATCGATGAGATTGATGCAGTAGGTCGTCAACGTGGGGCAGGTCTTGGTGGTGGTCACGATGAACGTGAACAAACGCTAAACCAACTTCTTGTTGAAATGGATGGATTCGGTGCAAACGAAGGTATTATTATCATCGCTGCAACAAACCGTCCTGATATTCTTGACCCAGCGTTATTACGTCCAGGACGTTTTGACCGTCAAATTACAGTGGATCGTCCAGATGTAAATGGACGTGAAGCGGTACTGAAAGTACATGCACGTAACAAACCACTTGATGATGATATTAACTTAAGAGCAATTGCGACTCGCACACCAGGATTCTCTGGTGCAGATCTTGAGAACTTATTAAACGAAGCTGCATTAGTAGCTGCGCGTCAAGATAAAAAGAAAATTGACATGTCTGATATCGATGAAGCGACGGATCGTGTTATTGCAGGTCCTGCGAAGAAAAGTCGTGTTATTTCTGAAAAAGAACGTAATATTGTCGCATTCCATGAAGCGGGCCATACTGTAATTGGTGTCGTGCTTGATGAGGCGGATATCGTTCATAAAGTAACAATTGTTCCTCGTGGTCAAGCTGGTGGGTATGCGGTAATGCTTCCGAAAGAAGATCGTTACTTCATGACAAAACCAGAATTACTTGATAAAATCACTGGTTTACTTGGTGGCCGAGTGGCTGAGGAAGTTGTATTTGGTGAAGTGAGTACAGGAGCTCATAACGACTTCCAACGTGCGACTGGCATTGCGAGACGTATGGTAACGGAATTTGGTATGAGTGATAAGCTTGGACCGATGCAGTTTGGAAGCTCACAAGGTGGTCAGGTGTTCTTAGGAAGAGACTTCCATTCAGAACAAAACTACAGTGATGCAATTGCACATGACATCGATGTAGAAATGCAAACGATTATGAAAGAATGTTATGCTCGTGCAAAACAAATTCTTACTGAAAAACGTGATAAGCTTGATATTATCGCAAAAACGTTACTTGAAGTGGAAACGTTAGATGCAGAGCAAATTAATCATTTATATGATTATGGAGTTTTACCTGAGCGTAAAAAGTCCTCTGAAGATGTGAAAGTGAATATCACAATGAAAAAAGATGATGAGAACGCAGAAGATAAATAAGAAATGAAGGAGTGACAATAGTCACTCCTTTTTTCTATGCTGAGAAATTTGTGTACTTGTATATAAATTTGAAGCTTCTTTGCTTTAAAAATTGAAATAGTGAACGATCTTTTTGTAAAATGGTGAAGATGGAAAAACTGATTATATAGGTATGTATGATATGATGGCATTATCAGTTTTGTACATACTGCACAAATATAGATTAAATAAGATAAGTGGTGAGAATATGATTTTTGTATTGGATGTAGGGAATACAAATGCGGTGCTTGGTGTATTTGAAGATGGGAAACTTCGTCAGCATTGGCGCATGGAGACTGATCGTCATAAAACAGAAGATGAATATGGTATGTTAGTGAAACAGTTACTTGAACATGAAGGCCTTTCTTTTCAAGATGTGAAAGGAATTATTGTTTCTTCGGTTGTACCACCAATTATGTTTGCCTTAGAGCGTATGTGTGAGAAATATTTCAAAATTAAACCACTTGTAGTGGGACCAGGAATAAAAACAGGTTTAAATATTAAATATGAAAATCCGCGTGAGGTTGGAGCGGATCGTATTGTAAATGCTGTAGCTGGTATCCAATTATACGGAGGCCCGCTTATTATTGTCGATTTTGGAACAGCTACTACATATTGTTATATTAACGAAAATAAGCATTATATGGGCGGGGTAATTACACCAGGTATTATGATTTCGGCAGAAGCTTTATACAGTAGAGCGGCTAAACTTCCTCGTATTGAAATTACAAAACCAAGTAGTATTATTGGGAAAAATACAGTAAGTGCAATGCAAGCTGGCATTCTTTATGGGTATGTTGGACAAGTGGAAGGTATTGTGAGGCGTATGAAAGAAGAAGCTAAACAAGAACCGAAAGTTATTGCAACTGGAGGATTAGCAAAATTAATTGCAGAAGAATCTAATGTAATTGATGTTGTAGATCCGTTTTTAACATTAAAAGGCTTGCATATGCTATATGAACGTAATGCAAATTTACAGCATGAGAAGGGTGAATAAATAAGTATGAAAGATTATTTAGTAAAAGCGTTAGCGTTTGATGGAGAAGTTCGTGCGTATAGTGTACGTACAACAAATATGGTAAGTGAGGCGCAAAGACGTCATGATACATGGAGAACTGCTTCAGCAGCACTTGGGCGTTCGTTAACAGCTGGTGCAATGATGGGGGCTATGTTAAAAGGTGATCAGAAGCTGACGATTAAGGTGGAAGGAAATGGCCCACTTGGCCCAATCTTAGTGGATGCTCATGCGAATGGAGATGTGCGTGGATATGTAACGAATCCCCACGTTGATTTTGAAGCAACAGAGCAAGGGAAATTACGTGTATATCAAGCGGTAGGTACAGAAGGATTTTTAACGGTAATTAAAGATATCGGTATGCGTGAACCGTTTATCGGGCAGTCTCCAATTGTTTCGGGAGAATTAGGGGAAGATTTCACGTATTATTTTGCTGTTTCTGAGCAAACGCCTTCTTCTGTTGGTATTGGTGTCCTTGTAAATGGGGATGATAGCATACTTGCTGCAGGTGGATTTATCCTGCAAATTATGCCAGGAGCACAGGAAGAGACAATCTCCTTTATTGAAGAGCGTCTGCAAAAAATCCCACCTGTTTCAAAATTAATTGAACAAGGTCTTTCGCCAGAGGAATTATTATACGAAGTACTAGGAAAAGAAAAAGTGAAGGTATTAGAAACAATGGACGTTCAATTTAATTGTACATGTTCTCGTGAACGTATTGAGAGTGTATTAATTAGCCTCGGTAAAAAAGAATTAGAACAAGTTCGTGAGGAAGAAGATGAAACGGAAGTGCATTGTCATTTCTGTAATGAGCGATATAATTTCTCTAAAGAAGATATTACAAACTTGATTGAAAGCTTGTAAACAAAAGGGTTTTCTAGCAATTGCGAATCATCTAAATAAATTGACAAGTAAGAAAAATTCTGTCAAAATTAAAATGTAGATAAAACCAATAAAAATACTCGGTGTTAGGAGTGACAGGAATGCGAGTGGCACAATCAGTTTCAGAATTAATCGGGAAAACGCCGATCGTTAAGTTGAACCGCATCGTAGAGCAAGACAGTGCAGACATTTACTTAAAATTAGAATTCATGAACCCTGGAAGTAGCGTAAAAGATCGTATTGCATTATCTATGATCGAAGCTGCTGAAAAAAAGGGATTATTAAAAGAAGGCGATACAATTATTGAACCAACGAGTGGTAACACAGGAATTGGTTTAGCGATGGTAGCGGCTGCAAAGGGCTATAAGGCAATTTTAGTAATGCCGGAGACAATGAGTATTGAACGTCGTAACTTATTACGTGCTTATGGAGCTGAATTAGTATTAACTCCGGGTTCAGAAGGAATGGGCGGCGCAATTCGTAAGGCAACTGAATTAGCGAAAGAGCATGGTTACTTTATACCACAACAATTCCAAAACCCGGCGAATCCAGAAATTCACCGTTTGACGACAGGGCCAGAAATTGTTGAACAAATGGGTAATCAATTAGATGCATTTATCGCTGGTATCGGTACTGGTGGAACAATTACAGGTGCTGGTGAAGTGTTAAAAGAAATATATAAAGATATTAGAATTTACGCAGTAGAACCTGCAGATTCTCCGGTGTTATCTGGTGGGAAACCAGGTCCGCATAAGATTCAAGGTATTGGGGCTGGATTCGTTCCTGAAACATTGGATGTAGAAGTATATGATGAAATTATTCAAGTGAAGACAGAACAGGCATTTGAATATGCGAGAAGAGTGGCTCGTGAAGAAGGTATTTTAGTTGGTATTTCTTCAGGTGCTGTCATTTATGCCGCGACAGAAGTTGCGAAAAAGCTTGGTAAAGGGAAAAAGGTTCTTGTAATTATTCCAAGTAATGGTGAACGTTATTTAAGTACACCGCTTTATCAATTTGAATCATAATTAGTATGGCCAGAAAAAGCATTCCTGAAAAGGAATGCTTTTTCTTTTTTCGTTTGAAAATAGTGAATGACTAGAAAACTTCATGTAAAATAAGTAGTAGTAAAGTTAAAATATTTTCACTAGCTCTCAGGGACGAGTATGTCATATTAACCATCTGTAATTTGGGGTGATTAGTCTAAGGGAGTGGGATAAAAGAAGACGGGGTGTTGGTATGCAGCGAAGAAAATCTTTAGCGCTTTCTGTTCCATATCATTTAGATTTTTTTAAGCAATATAAGTTTCTTTCTCAGAATAAGAATCAACATATTTTGTTAGAAAGTGGACGTGGGGGTCGTTATAGTATTGCGGGGCTCGATCCGGTAGCGGTGATTCAGGGGAAAGATGAAACGTTACATATAAGTGAAAGCGGTAAGGAAACAATAGAGAAAGGCAATCCGTTAGATTTAATGCAAAGGTATATGGAACGATGGAGAACGAAGCATAATCCGGACTATCCGCCATTTCAAGGTGGTGCAATCGGATATTTTAGTTATGACTGTATCCGTTATATTGAAAAACTTCCTTCCCTTGCGGAGGATGATGTGGATATACCTGACATATTCTTTTTATTATTTGATGACGTGTTTGTGTATGATCAACAAGAGAATGTGTTGTGGATTATTACGCATTATATAGATGAACGTGAGGAAGCGGAAAGTCGTTTAAATGAATGGAAGAGCCTTTGGATGAAGGAAATTCCTGAAGTTAAAGTGCCATTTGAATGTCCTGAAAATAGAAATGAAGCGGTAGCTTTTACAGAAGAAGGATTTATGAAAGCTGTTCAGCGTATTCAAGAATATATTGGGGCTGGAGATGTGTTTCAAGTGAATTTGTCTACAAGACAAGAGAAAACATTACAAACACACCCACTGGAGATTTATACGAGTCTTCGTGAAATTAATCCATCACCATATATGGGATATTTAGAGTTTGGAGATTTTCAAATTGTTAGCGGTTCACCTGAATTGTTAATTAAAAAGCAAGGGAATGAAGTGAGTACCCGTCCGATTGCTGGTACACGTTCTCGTGGGAAAAACGAACAAGAAGATGAGAGTTTAGCGAAAGAGTTAATTGAAAATGAAAAGGAACGTGCAGAACACGTCATGCTTGTGGATTTAGAGCGTAATGATTTAGGGAGAGTTTGTAAGTATGGAACTGTAGAAGTAGATGAATTTATGGTCATTGAAAAATATTCGCATGTTATGCATATCGTTTCAAACGTTCGTGGTGAGGTTGAAACGGATAAGGATGCTTTCGATTTAGTAAGAGCTGTGTTTCCAGGTGGAACAATTACGGGGGCACCTAAAATACGTACGATGGAAATTATAGAGGAATTAGAACCGGTTCGCCGTGGAATTTATACAGGTTCAATTGGTTGGATTGGTTATTCAGGAGATATGGAATTAAATATTGTGATTCGTACGCTTCTTGCAAAAGATGGCCAAGCATATGTGCAGGCAGGGGCAGGAATTGTAATTGATTCAAATCCGAAATATGAGTATGAAGAATCGTTGAAAAAAGCAATCGCCTTATGGCGTGCGAAAGAAAGCAGCGAAGAAACGGTTAGGTGAGAGAAATGATATTGATGATTGATAATTATGATTCATTTACGTTTAATTTAGTGCAATTTCTTGGGGAACTTGGACAAGAGCTTATCGTCAAGCGCAATGATGAAATTACAATTTCAGATATTGAACAAATGAAACCTGACTTTCTTATGATTTCACCAGGTCCTTGTAGTCCGAATGAAGCTGGTATAAGTATGGGTGTCATTAAATATTTTGCAGGAAAGATTCCGATTTTTGGTGTGTGTCTAGGTCATCAATCGATTGCACAGGTGTTCGGAGGCGATGTTGTTCGTGCGGATCGTTTAATGCATGGAAAAACTTCTCTTATGTATCATGATGGAAACCTGATTTTTGCAGACATTCCAAATCCATTTACAGCAACGCGTTATCATTCTCTTATTGTAAAAAAAGAAACATTGCCAGAATGTTTAGAAGTGACATCTTGGACAGAAGAGGGAGAGATTATGGCGCTTCGTCATAAAACATTGCCAATTGAAGGAGTGCAGTTCCATCCGGAATCCATTATGACTTCACATGGGAAAGAGTTACTGCAGAACTTTATTCGTAGTTATAGCCCCAGTGTATCGTCATGTTAATTTATGTAAATGGTGCATATGTGGAAGCGAGTGAGGCGAAAATCTCCCCTTATGACCATGGGTATTTATATGGGCTGGGGGTTTTTGAGACATTTCGTATTTATAATGGCTATCCGTTTTTATTAGACGATCATTATGAGCGTTTAATGGATGCCCTTTCTGTATTGCAAATTGAGTGGAAGATGACGAAAGATGACGTACTTCGTATTTTGCAGGAATTACTCGTGCGAAATGGATTAGAACATGCGTATGTTCGTTTTAATGTTTCAGCTGGTATAGGTGAAATAGGCTTACAGACAGGGCTATATGAAGAGCCTTCCGTTATTGTATTTATAAAACCTTTGACGGTTCCGGGTAAAGCGGTAGAAAAGAAAGGCGTTATTTTGAATCAAAAACGAAATACGCCGGAAGGGACGTTTCGTTTAAAGTCTCATCACTATTTAAATAACATTTTAGGAAAACGTGAAATTGGAAATGTTGTGAATAAAGAAGGAATCTTCCTTACTGAAGCAGGTTATGTAGCGGAGGGGATTGTTTCGAATCTCTTTTTTGTGAAGGAGGGTGTTTTATACACGCCGTCGCTGGAAACAGGGATTTTAAATGGGATCACTCGCGCTTTTATTATAAGAATTGCTGAAGTATTAGATGTACGTGTAGAAGAAGGTTTGTTTACACAAAAGGAATTGCTTTCTGCCGATGAGGTGTTTGTAACAAATTCTATTCAAGAAATTGTCCCACTTAATCAGATTGAAGAAGTTAATTTTCCAGGTAAAGAAGGGAAGGTTACAAAGTCTTTCATGTGTGTGTATGAAATGCATAGAGAAAGTCTTTGGAGCCGAAATGAACTGCTAAGAGGAGATGTGTAGTGTGAAGTGGAATTATGATTTGCGCTGCGGCGAATATACATTGGACTTAAATAAAAAAACATTAATCATGGGGATTTTAAATGTTACACCAGATTCATTTTCAGATGGTGGAAACTACGATGAGGTGAACGCAGCTGTAAGTCATGCGAGAGAAATGGTGAGTAATGGAGCTGATATTATTGATATCGGTGGGGAATCAACTCGTCCTGGTTTCGCGAAAGTTTCGGTGGAGGAAGAATTAGGGCGTGTAATTCCGATGATTCAAGCGGTTTCGAAAGAAGTGAAAGTGCCTATTTCTATCGATACGTATAAAGCTGAAGTAGCCAAACAAGCAATTGAAGCGGGTGCTCATGTTATTAATGATGTATGGGGAGCAAAGGCGGAACCGAAAATTGCAGAAGTTGCGGCACATTATAATGTGCCGATAATTTTAATGCATAATCGCGATAACACAAATTACCGTAATCTTATGGCGGATATGATTGCGGATCTATATGAGAGTGTTAAAATTGCAAAAGGTGCAGGTGTACCTGATGAGAATATCGTTTTAGATCCGGGTATCGGTTTCGCGAAGACGCCAGAACAAAATTTAGAAGCGATGCGTAATCTAGAAAAATTACATGTGTTAGGGTATCCAGTCCTTCTTGCGACTTCGAGAAAATCGTTTATCGGTCATGTTTTAGATTTGCCGGTAGAGGAACGTGTAGAAGGCACAGGAGCATCGATTTGTCTTGGTATTGATAAAGGCTGTGAAATGATTCGTGTTCATGATGTGAAGGAAATGGCACGTATGGCAAAGATGATGGATGCAATGATTGGCAAGGGGGTAAAATGATTGGATAAAATTTATATTCATGATATGGAGTTTTATGGCTATCATGGCGTATTTCCAGAAGAGAATAAATTGGGGCAAAGATTTAAAGTGGATTTAACAGTGGAACTGGATTTAAAACAAGCGGGCGAAAGTGATAACTTAGAGTATTCGGTAAACTACGGAGAGCTCTTTGAACTTTGCAGACAAGTGGTAGAAGATCGAACATATAAGCTTGTAGAAAGTATTGCGGAAAATATAGCGGCGAATATATTGAATCAGTACGTAAGTATTTTGCGATGTACAGTAAAGGTTGTTAAACCGGATCCACCAATACCAGGGCACTATCGTGCTGTGGCGGTAGAAATTACGAGAGATCGACCATGAAAAATGTAGTATACGTTGCGTTAGGATCAAATATTGGTGATCGTTATGTTTATTTATTGCAAGCGATTGAGCTGTTAAATAAAAATCCTCATATTCAAGTGGAGGATGTCTCTTCTGTATATGAAACAGATCCAGTGGGATATACAGATCAAAATCGTTTTTTAAATTTAGTTATAAAAATTTCTACCAATTTACCGCCGCAAGAATTGTTGAAAGTAACGCAAAAGGTTGAGATAGATTTAGGAAGAAAAAGGGAAATTAGATGGGGCCCGCGAACCATTGACCTTGACGTTTTGCTCTATAATCAAGAAAATATTGAAGCAGAGAATCTTATTGTGCCGCATCCGCGGATGTTCGAAAGAGCTTTTGTTATCGTTCCGTTGTTAGAGATCAATCAAGATATAAAACAAAATATTTCACGTTCGCAAGTAGATGAAATGAAAAGGCGAGAGGGAGTAACGGTATGGAAGCAGAAAAATGGGGAAGACGCATTCGTGCTTTTCGGAAATTAAAAGGTTATACACAAGAAGGTTTTGCAAAGGAATTAGGGGTATCTGTATCTGTTTTAGGAGAAGTAGAGAGAGGGAATAGAACCCCTTCTCAAGATTTTGTAGTAGAAGTTGCTAAGACATTAAATATTTCAATAGATGAATTAATGCCAAAGTGAGGATAAAAGAAGGAGACAGTCGAGTGTTAAAGATTGCAAACATTGAGATGAAGAATCCAGTTGTACTAGCACCAATGGCGGGAGTGTGTAACTCTGCATTCCGTTTAACAGTAAAAGAATTTGGTGCAGGTTTAGTATGTGCTGAAATGGTAAGTGATAAGGCGATTTTATTTAATAACCAAAAAACATTAGATATGTTATATATCGATGAGAGAGAGAAGCCGCTAAGTTTACAAATTTTTGGCGGTGAGAAGGAAACGCTTGTTGGTGCTGCGAAATATGTAGATAAAAACACAACGGCGGATATTATCGATATCAATATGGGTTGCCCAGTTCCGAAAATTACGAAGTGTGATGCTGGTGCAAAGTGGTTATTAGATCCAGATAAAGTATATGAAATGGTAGCGGCCGTTGTAGATGCTGTTGAAAAACCAGTTACAGTTAAAATGCGTATTGGCTGGGATGAAGACCACATTTTCGCAATTGAAAATGCTAGAGCTGTGGAACGTGCAGGCGGTCAAGCGGTAGCGGTTCATGGACGTACACGTGTTCAAATGTATGAAGGGAAAGCGGATTGGGATATTATTAAACAGGTAAAACAATCTGTGAATATTCCTGTTATTGGAAATGGTGACGTAGAAACTCCTCAAGATGCGAAACGTATGCTTGATGAAGTAGGGGTAGATGGCGTTATGATTGGGCGTGCAGCTCTCGGGAACCCATGGATGATTTATCGTACAGTAAAATATTTAGAAACAGGGGAATTAATGCCGGAACCAACAGTGCGTGAGAAAATGGATGTATGTATGTTGCACTTAGATCGTCTTATTGACTTAAAGAATGAAGATATTGCAGTAAGAGAGATGAGAAAGCATGCAGCTTGGTATTTAAAAGGTGTTGGTGGTAATGCGAGAGTACGTAATGCAATTAATACTTGTAATACTCGTGAAGATCTTGCCTCTTTATTAGGTGCATTTATAGAAGAAGTAGAAACAAAACAAAAAACAATTCACGTTGGTTAAAAGGAGGAAAGAGAGAACGTTTGACATTCCTTCTCTCACTACCTATAATTACGTGAAAGAAAGAAGAACTGCCAGTATACTACTGGCAGTTTTTCTAGTTGAGTAGAAAATGATATACTGTATATATTGTAAAATTTAATAGAGCTGGAGTGATATCAATACCATGGATAACATGAACCACGAAGAATTAAATGACCAATTGCTTGTTCGTCGTGAGAAGTTACATAACTTACGTGAACAAGGGATCGATCCGTTTGGTAAACGTTTTGAACGTACGAATTCAACGAAAGAATTATTAAACTTGTATGGAGAGTTCTCTAAAGAAGAATTAGAAGAGAAAGGAATCTCTGTTTCTATTGCTGGCCGTATTATGACAAAGCGCGGTAAAGGGAAAGCAGGTTTTGCGCATATCCAAGATTTACACGGACAAGTTCAAATCTATGTTCGTAAAGATGCTGTTGGAGATGAGCAATATGAATTATTTAATACAGCTGACTTAGGTGATTTAGTAGGAATTGAAGGGAAAGTTTTCAAAACGAACGTAGGTGAGCTTTCAGTGAAAGCAACAGGATTTACGTTATTAACGAAAGCTCTTCGTCCACTTCCAGATAAATACCATGGGTTGAAAGATGTTGAACAACGTTACCGCCAACGTTACCTAGATTTAATTACGAGCATGGAGAGCCGTGAAACATTTGTTACTCGTAGTAAAATCATTCGTGAAATGAGAAGATACTTAGATGATAATGGCTACCTTGAAGTAGAAACACCAATGATGCACGCGATTGCGGGCGGTGCCTCTGCTCGCCCATTCATTACGCATCATAATGCGTTAGATATGGAATTATATATGCGTATTGCAATTGAGTTACACTTAAAACGCCTTATTGTAGGTGGCTTAGAGAAGGTATACGAAATCGGCCGTGTATTCCGTAATGAAGGTGTGTCAACACGTCATAATCCTGAATTTACAATGATCGAATTATATGAAGCATATGCTGACTATGAAGATATTATGAAACTAACAGAAAACATGATTGCTCATATCGCAAAGCAAGTACTAGGTACAACAACAATCCAGTACGGTGAGCAAGAAATTAATTTAGAGCCAGAATGGACACGTCTCCACATGGTAGATGCAATTAAACAATATTCTGGAGCAGATTTCTGGAGCCCGATGAGCGTGGAAGAAGCACGTACATTGGCGAAAGAACATGGTGTGGAAATTAAAGATACAATGGAAGTTGGTCATATTATCAATGAATTCTTCGAACAAAAAGTAGAAGAAAAGTTAATTCAACCTACATTTATCTATGGACACCCAGTGGAAATTTCTCCGCTTGCGAAAAAGAATGATGAAGATCCACGCTTTACAGATCGTTTCGAGTTATTCATTGTTGCTCGTGAGCATGCGAATGCATTTACGGAATTAAATGATCCAATCGATCAAAAAGAACGTTTTGAAGCGCAATTAAAAGAGCGTGAACAAGGTAATGATGAAGCGCATATGATGGACAATGATTATATTGAAGCACTTGAGTACGGCATGCCTCCTACAGGTGGACTTGGAATTGGTATTGATCGTCTTGTTATGCTATTAACAAATGCGCCATCTATTCGCGACGTGCTGTTATTCCCAGCGATGCGTCATAAGCAAGACTAATCCAAGCTTTGGAGATTTCTCCAAAGCTTTTCTTTTTGTCATATAGTGAAGTTAAAATGATTCATTTACTATATAGAAGAAAGGTGTCTTTATGTAGGAGGATCGATACTGTTTTTATACTTTTTGATTAGGTTAAAAATTTTATTAAAAAACTATTGCATTTTAATAAATGAACTGGTATATTTATATTCGTTGTCACGAAAGACAACAAAGAAAACAAACGAAAACAACTTTTAAGACAAAAAGTTGTTGACGAAAATATAACAAAATGTTATATTGATAAAGTCGCTTCGGCGGCGATG